>NZ_JACSOE010000036.1:0-43926 GCF_014349115.1 Alteromonas sp. BZK5
GCTGATGGCTTGGCTTGCCGTCTTTTTATTTGCAGACTGGCGAACCGCCACTAAATCGTTAAGACGCACACGGCACACTATGCGAAACTCTCTTCCCATAGCCTGTTCGATAAGGTTTAAAAAAGAGTGCTCAACGGGGGTGAACAATTGCGGCTTTCGCCTAAATGGAAATGCGACACCGCCGTCTGACAACTTTATGGCACCCAGTGCAACGACAATAAGTAACATCATTAGAATAATTGCCAATTCCATCGTAACCCTCGCAAATTTCAATAGTTAAAGCCCACGGAATGCATAATAAAGAAGCCCGCTAAAGTGTTTATATCGAAAAAAGCTTGGGCTCCGTTTGCAGTTTGAGCGTCATAAAAATGACACTCACTGTTACCGTGGAGTAGTTATTGATGATTTTGCAAAGCAGATGCCAACATGAGTAGATTTCGTAGTTGTCTTGCTAAAAGGGCTTATTTCGTTGTGGATGTAACAAGAATATCCACTTGAGAGCCAGTATTATCTGGGCTGATTATTACTCTGACCCCTTTATCTTCTGAGGATAACAACGTGCGGCCGCTAATTGGCGTGTGAGTTTTTAAAGCGGGGTGCGCCGTTTGGTAAACATTCAGTAATTCACTCGGGGAGCGAGGAGAGTGGTAAACCATTACTGCTGTCTTACTTTCGTCAAATGCTTGGCATTGTCTTGCATCATCAGAAATTTTAACTTGCTGAAAATCAGAAGGGCAAGACATGATGCTTGGCTTACTAGGTGAAGAGTTGACGCTTTGTTTCTTGGTTTGGTTGTTAACTTGCGCATTTAATGAAGCGTCAACAGCAACGGTATCAGCTAAGCTGGCATTGCTCGCTGCTATCGCCAGTGTTAGACACAATGTAAGTTTCTTAATGTTTAAATGCTGCATAGATAGATTCTTCACCCGATGTGCGATGTCTTTAATTGCTTAAACGATAGTAGAGTCGTAACGCTCGCGCTTCAACTAAACCTTGGTCTATTAACGTATACTTTTAGCGTTTTCCGTATCATCGAAGTGTGCATAAAAAAAGCTCGATAGCAGAACTATCGAGCTTTTCGTAAATGGACAATAGGCCTTAGTTAGCGAAGGTTAAACGCCAATATAGTCCATAATCCCTTCTGCGGCTTTACGGCCTTCGTCGATAGCAGTAACAACCAAGTCACTACCACGTACCATATCGCCACCGGCAAAGACTTGCGGGTGAGAGGTCTGGTAAGCAAATTTGCCAGCAGATGGCGCGCGTACGCGACCTTTTTCATCAAGCATAATGCCGAAGTCAGCAAACCATGGCGCAGGGCTTGGTTGGAAACCAAATGCGATGATAACTGCATCTGCTTCAAGTACGTGTTCAGAACCTTCTACTTCAACAGGACGGCGACGACCATTTACATCTGGCGGCCCCATTTCGGTTTTAACGAACTTAACGCCACAGGCTTTTCCGTTTTCATCAACGGCTATATCAAGAGGCTGTAGGTTGAATTTAAACTCAACGCCCTCTTCTTTAGCGTTAACCACTTCGCGGCGTGAACCAGGCATACTTTCTTCGTCACGACGATATGCACAGGTTACTTGTGCAGCTTCTTGACGAATTGAGGTGCGTACACAGTCCATGGTGGTATCACCACCACCTAGCACAACAACACGCTTGCCTTTCATGTCAACAAAATCAGCAGGATCTTTTTCAAGACCCATTACGCGGTTGGTGTTGGCTATAAGGAAAGGAAGTGCATCATATACGCCTTCAACGTGTTCGTTGTCAAAGCCGCCTTGCATTGACTTGTACGTACCCATGCCTAAGAAAACGGCGTCGTACTTATCGATTAAGTCCTGGAACTGTATGTCTTTACCAATCTCAGTGTTAAGTACGAACTCAACACCCATCTCGGTAAAAATTTGGCGGCGTAGCTTGATTACGTCTTTCTCTAATTTAAAAGACGGGATACCAAATGTAAGTAGGCCACCAATTTCTTCGTATTTGTCGTAAACAACAGGTTTAACGCCGTTACGAACCAGGATATCAGCACATGCAAGACCAGCAGGGCCGGCACCTACAATCGCCACTTTCTTGTCGGTCCATACCACGTCAGACATATCTGGGCGCCAGCCCATTTTGAATGCTGTATCGGTAATGTACTTCTCAATACTACCGATAGTCACAGCGCCAAAATCGTCATTCAGTGTACATGCACCTTCGCACAGTCTGTCCTGTGGACATACGCGGCCGCATACTTCCGGCAAACTGTTGGTTTTATGAGAGAGTTCCGCAGCTTCCAAAATACGGCCTTCGTTCGCCAAGCTTAACCATTGTGGAATATAGTTGTGTACAGGACACTTCCATTCACAGTATGGGTTACCGCAGTCCAAGCAGCGATCTGCTTGGCCTTCGGTTTGAGATTGGCTCAGCGGTTGATAAATTTCCGCGAACTCTTGTTTACGTACCATGATCGGCTTTTTCGGCGGATCGATACGTTCAACATCGACAAATTGATATACGTTCTTTGCCATAAACTAAATCCTCCTACTGAGCCTGAATGCGTAATTCAGCACTTGAACGACTGATGTGACCAAGCAAGTTTTTCACATCACTGGTTTTTGGCTTAATAAGCTTGAAGCGTTTCAGCGTTGCGGCGAAGTCAGTAAGCAACGACAACGAGTGCTCGCTTCCTGTTTCTTCGTAATGCTGATTAATTAAGCCACGTAAGTGCTCAGCAAGAATCGCTTTATCTTCAATTGGCATTACATCGACCAGTTCCGCATTTACACGGTTATCAAGGTCGTCGCCATCATCCATAAGATAAGCAAAACCACCAGTCATACCTGCACCGAAGTTAACACCAACCGGACCAAGTACAGCCACGATGCCGCCTGTCATATATTCACAGCCGTTATCGCCAATGCCTTCAACTACCGCAATAGCACCAGAGTTACGTACGCCAAAGCGCTCGCCAGCACGGCCAGCAGCAAACAGCTTACCGCCTGTTGCACCGTAAAGGCAGGTGTTACCCATAATGGCGCTGTCGTGGGCGTCGTAAGAGATATTGCGTGGTGGGTGAATAACAAGCTTACCGCCGGTCATCCCTTTACCTACATAATCGTTGGCATCACCTTCAAGGTGCATATGTAGGCCGCCAGCGTTCCACACACCGAAGCTCTGACCCGCTGTACCGGTAAGTTCAACTTTGATAGGTGTATCTTCAAAGTCGTGGTTACCGTGGTGTTTAGCGATTTCACCTGATAGCAATGCGCCGACAGAGCGATCCGTATTGCGGATTGGGTATTTAAAGGTAATAGATTTACCGTCAACAACCGCTTGCTGGCCGTCTTTAAGCATCTGCGCGTTCAATTCACCTTTATCGATAGGTGCGTTGGTCGTTTGTGAGCAGAATAAGCGCGTATGGTCGCCTGCTTTAGGCTGCGCTAGCAACGGAGACAAATCTAAACGGTTTTGCTTAGCGGTAATGCCATCTAGAACTTTAAGTAGCTCTGTGCGACCAACAAGGTCGTCGAACTTAGCAATACCCATAGACGCCATGATTTCACGCACTTCTTGAGCAATAAACTTGAAGTAGTTCATTACCATATCAGGTAAGCCAATGAAGTGGTCGTCACGCAGTTTTTGATCCTGCGTTGCAACACCGGTCGCACAGTTGTTCAAGTGGCAAATACGTAGATATTTACAGCCTAAAGCCACCATTGGACCTGTACCAAAACCAAAGCTCTCAGCGCCTAAAATACCGGCTTTTACTACGTCTAAGCCTGTTTTCAAACCACCGTCGGTTTGAACGCGTACTTTGTGACGTAAGCCGTTTTCAATAAGCGCTTGCTGAGTTTCAGATAAACCAAGCTCGAACGGGCTACCCGCATATTTAACTGACGTTAATGGGCTTGCACCTGTTCCGCCGTCGTACCCTGATACGGTAATAAGGTCTGCATAGGCTTTTGCTACACCCGTTGCAATGGTGCCAACACCCGGTTCAGATACCAGTTTTACTGATATTAGCGCCGTTGGGTTAACCTGCTTCAAATCGAAAATTAGCTGAGCCAAATCTTCAATTGAATAGATATCGTGGTGCGGTGGTGGTGAAATAAGGGTTACACCTGGCACAGAGAAACGAAGCTGTGCGATGTATTTATTCACTTTATCACCAGGAAGCTGACCGCCTTCACCCGGTTTAGCACCTTGCGCCACTTTAATTTGAATAACGTTAGCGTTAACCAAATAGTGAGGTGTCACACCGAAGCGTCCTGACGCAACCTGCTTAATCTTAGAGTTCTTTTCAGTCCCAAAACGAGAAGGGTGTTCGCCACCTTCGCCCGAGTTAGACTGACCGCCCAAACGGTTCATTGCAATAGCCAGCGCTTCGTGGGCTTCTGGGCTTAATGCACCAATTGACATAGCCGCAGTATCGAAACGTGGGAACAAGTTCTCCGGTGCTTCTACTTCGCTAATATCAATAGGATCGCAGTCTGGATTAATGGCCAGCAAGTCGCGAATGTGTGCAGGGGCACGCTCGTTAACAAGCTTGGCGTATTGCTGGTAGTCGTCATAGTTACCCGACACAACCGCTTTTTGCAGCGTGCTAACTACGTCTGGGTTATAGGCGTGATATTCGCCACCGTGCACATATTTAAGTAAGCCACCGTGATCAACAGACTTACGCTTAAGCCATGCAATGCGATTCAGGTTGATGAGATCTTGGTGGAAATCATCAAAGCCTGCGCCCTGAATACGTGAGGTCACGCCTTTGAAGCAAAGATTCATTACTTCATTGTTAATCCCCACGGCTTCGAAGAGCTTAGAGCTACGGTAGCTCGCGACTGTACTGATACCCATCTTAGACATGATCTTATACAAGCCCTTGTTGATACCTTTACGGTAGTTCAACGTAGCCTGCATAGGAGCAATATCTAACTCGCCTTTTTCGCAAAGCTGTTCGATAGTTTCATAGGCAAGGAATGGGTAAACCGCCGTTGCACCAAGGCCAATAAGTACGGCAAAGTGATGCGGGTCACGGGCACTCGCTGTTTCTATAACAACGTTCGCGTCGCAGCGCAGTGATTTTTCAACCAGTCGTCGCTGTACCGCACCCACGGCCATCGCGGCTGGGATCACCAAGCGGTTTTGCTTGATGTTTCTGTCAGACAGAATAACAAACGCAGCCCGCTTATTTTTAACCAGCATCTCTACTTCGTTAGACACGCGCTCAATGGCTTTTTTCAAGCCCTCTTGCGGCGCGTATTGAAGCTCTACTACTTCTGAGTAGTAGTTGTCTGGGTTAAATTCACGCAATTGTTTAAGGTCGGTATACATTAATACCGGCGAGTCGAATAACACGCGGTCAGCGTAACCCGATGTTTCGCTAAATACGTTTTGCTCGCGGCCAATACAGGTTGCCAACGACATGACGTGGTTTTCACGTAGCGGGTCGATAGGTGGATTGGTTACCTGGGCAAACTGCTGACGGAAGTAATCGTAAACCGTGCGCTGGCGCGATGACATTACCGCCATTGGCGTATCGTCGCCCATAGAGCCAACGGCTTCTTGACCGTCTTTCGCGAGAACTTTTACAACTTGTTGAATTTCTTCGTAGCTGTAGGCGTGTAGCTTGTGGTAGACCGCCATGGCATCGTCATCAAATACGCGCTTACCAATAAGCGAGGCATCAAGCTGCTCAATTGGCGTAAGGTGACGAATGTGCTTATCTAACCACTCTTTATAAGGGTGGCGAGCTTTAAGGTCATCATCAATTTCTGTAGAGCGCCAGATTTTGCCCGTGTAAGTATCTACGGCAAGCATTTCACCTGGACCAACGCGGCCTTTCTCAATCACGTCAGCTTGCTCGTAGTCCCAAATACCTACTTCTGAGGCTAGAGTAATAAACCCATTTTTGGTAATGACATAGCGAGCTGGACGCAAGCCGTTTCTATCAAGGTTACAGGCTACGTGACGGCCGTTGGTTAAAACGATACCGGCAGGGCCATCCCATGGTTCCATGTGCATTGAGTTAAACTCGTAGAATGCACGAAGGTCATCATCCATGGTTTTGTTGTTTTGATAGGCTGGTGGAACCAGTAAACGCATGGCACGGAATAAATCCATACCACCGGCTAGGAATAGCTCCAGCATGTTATCCAATGACGATGAGTCTGAACCTTCAGTATTTACGAAAGGTGCAGCATCTTTAAGGTCGGGGATAAGCGGCGTTGAAAATTTCGCTGCACGTGCCATTGCCCAGTCGCGGTTGCCTTTGATGGTGTTAATTTCACCATTATGCGCAAGGAAACGGAAGGGTTGAGCTAGCGGCCAGCGTGGTAACGTGTTTGTCGAGAAGCGCTGGTGGAAAACGCAGATCGCGCTTTGCATGCGCTCATCGGCAAGATCGTGATAGAAGGCTGGCAAGTCTTTTGGCATCACTAAGCCTTTATAGATCGTTAC
The DNA here is from genome assembly GCF_014349115.1 of Alteromonas sp. BZK5. NCBI lineage: Bacteria > Pseudomonadati > Pseudomonadota > Gammaproteobacteria > Alteromonadales > Alteromonadaceae > Alteromonas > Alteromonas sp. BZK5. Next base: position 6,460 of record NZ_JACSOE010000036.1, read on the forward strand.
CAAGCCTGATAAACACGCTACGTAAAAATCTGGATCTGCTTCAAGGCGTTTTTCAGCACGGCGACGGATCATATATAAGCGACGCTCAAGGTCGCGTTTTCTCCAGCCCGCTGGTGCGTTCACAAATACTTGTTCAATTTGTGGAACGCCTGTAAGCGCTAATTCACCCAGTACCGAGCGGTCAACAGGCACTTCGCGCCAGCCCACTACTGAAAGTGTTTCTTTTTCAAGTTCTTCATTAAGTACTTCACGCGCGGCTTGCGCAAGTACAGGGTCCTGACTTAAGAAAATCATGCCCACGCCGTATTTTTTGCTGAGTTTCCAGCCATTATCTTCGGCGATTGCATGGAAGAACGCATCCGGCTTCTGTAGTAATAAACCACAGCCGTCACCGGTTTTCCCGTCTGCGGCGATACCGCCACGATGCTGCATACGGTCAAGGCCGTGTATTGCAGTGGTTACCAATTCATGACTGGCTTCCCCGTGAGTGTGAGCGATTAAGCCAAACCCACAGTTGTCCCGGGAATCATTGGGATTATATAAACTCATCTCTTAACTCCTTCAACCTTAAGACTGGGCAAGGTATGCGTTGCGTGTAGATGCGCCTAGGTGTGCGTATCACAACATTGTTAGACGTCTTTTTTGCTTGCGCGCGGTATTGCTCGCAATATGCGTCTTTCTTGTCGTTTATTTATTATTAGAGGATACCAGTCGTTTCCGCATTTTTATGCATTATTGCCATGCGGGCCGTACAAAATACCCACATTGAAAACTAAAATCAAACGCTAAAAGTATAAGCTTTATAGTGAATTAGTATAAATATAATTAAGTCGATATTAATCAGTTGTTTACGTGTCATCATTTATGTTTGTAACAAAAATGTTATCAGTATTGCAAAGTTAATAACTCATCCCTTATAAATGATATTACTTCTCATTTGCGTTTTATTAATGAATAAATATGCTTTGAAATTGATGTTTTATGTTGTCAATAGCGGTTTGCGGTGTATTTTTATTAATTTGTAAAGCTATGGTTCCACTAATATAAGTAGTTTGCTATGTTGGTTGAAAATTAACCACAGGTAAGGCTCGTGGTGCGCTGAAGGATGTTGATAGAGAGCCCTGTGTGTGAATTGAGTGTACGCTTATGTGGAAGGCGAAGAATAAAAATTCACTGTGGTGGCGTGCTGTTAAGACAATAAGGATTATTGTATGAATACACTACATGCTTCACCACTGCCTTTATTTAGTATAGATGATCATATTCTAACTGGCGACAATATCACCTTCAGGCTTTCTCCTAACACATCTGGGCGTTTTCAATCTGGATCTCCCGATACTATTGTTATTCATTTTACCGCCGGTAGTAGCCTTTCATCTTCGGTGAATGTCTTGACCAATGCCGATAGCGGTGTGTCAGCTCACTTTGCCGTTGGACGCAATGGTGACATTGTTCAAATGCTTCCGACTAATAAAATAGCGTGGCACGCAGGAGAAAGTTATTACGAGGGGCGTAGTGGCTTGAATCAGTACTCTATCGGCATTGAATTAGACAATGCCGGCCAGCTTAAGGCTAGAGGAGACGGCACCTTTGAAAGTTGGTTTGGCGAAATTTTTGGCGAGAATGAAGTATTAGCTGCCCAGCACATTAACCAACAGTCTATGGGCTATTGGCACAAGTACACCGACGTACAAATTGTTAGGACGCTATCGCTGTGTAAAGCGTTGTGTAGCCACTACAACATCTCTACTATCGTCGGGCATGAAGAAATAGCGCCGTCACGAAAGGTCGATCCTGGCCCCGCTTTTCCCCTTCAAAGACTCAAAGCCGCTGTTTTGCAAAGTGATAGTGAAAGGTGGGCAACTGAGTCAAGTGATTCGAATTCACAGCGAGAGGCGCATGATCAAATTCAGCGGGATCTCGCTAGCCCTGTAAAGCGGGTGGCCAATGTAAGTGCCAATTCGCTGAATGTGAGAAAAGGGCCAGATGTTTCGTACCCAACTGTCGAGAACGGTTTGAATAAGGGCGAAGTGCTAAAAATACTGGAAAAGCGAGGGGAGTGGGCGAAAGTGTCTTACACGAAGGTGGGATGGGTGAATACCAAATACATTAATGAAATTACTGAAAAGTCGCCTTTCAAATCCTAATTCTGAGCAGGGCCACAGAGTTATGCTTTGACAAACCGCATTCCCGAAAAGAGGAAAGCCTGATAGGATAACCGCAAAATAAGCTTAAATTAGACGTACATGCATTCAGATTCACCAAACGATTCTTGGGCAATTCGCTTTGCCCAATTTGTTCAGCGTTTTGGCACTCTAAAGCTCAGCATATTGTTTGTTGTTCTTTCGCTTGTGTTTACGCTAGGGGGCTCATACGTAATTCGCGTGAGCATGGGAAGCCAGGTTCAGCCCGATGACTTCATCAGTGCTGTAGTACTGACCATGTTATCTGCGCCTTGGGTACTTTATTTCTTTAGTGAGTTAATCAAGCAATTAGAAAACTCACGTACCAACTTAAAGGAAGTGGTAAGCCAGTTGGAAAGTTTGCGTGAAGAAGATGTCTTTCTTAACCGCGAACTTCAAAGCAACATCAGACAGCTTAATCACGAGATAGAGCAGCGCAAGCAAGCACAAGAAGAGCGTGAGGCGCTGTTTAAAGACTTAGAAAAAGAAATTCAGGATAAATCAGAACAAGAAGCACAAGCACGCCGCTTATCAACCTTATTACGTTCAATCATCGATGCCTCACCAGACTTAATATATTACCGAAATGAAGAAGGCAGGTTTGCTGGTTGTAACCGTATAGCGGAGCTTATGACGGGCAAAACCGAGCAAGAGCTGCTTGGCTTAACGCCAAAAGACGTATATGAGGAAGAGCTTGCCCGCCAAATTGTAGCGAGTGATCACGAAGTTCTAGAAACCAACGCCAGTATCACAGAAGAGCTGTGGCTTCGCTTCGCTGATGGACGTCGTCGTTACTTCGAAATGAAGCGTGTACCTTTCTTCGATAAAGACGGTAATCGCATTGGCTTGTTGTCGTTCGGTCGAGACATGACTGAGCGTAAGCAGGCTGAAAACGCTGCTGCAAAAGCAAGTACCGACAAAACCCGCTTTATCGCAACCATAAGTCATGAGCTACGCACACCGCTGAACGGTATTGTGGGCTTAAGCCGTATGCTGCGTGATACCGAGTTGAGTGAAGAACAATTTAACTGGGTAAGTACGATATACGCCAGCGCTATAACATTAGGTAATATTTTTAACGATATTATCGACCTTGATAAGTTAGACAGAGATAAGCTTGAGCTGAGTCTAAAAACCATATCGTTGAAAGACTTTACCGAAGAACTTAGCAGCATTATTCGTCTACTTGCAGCCGACAAACAGCTAGAGCTTAAAACGACAATTAACGAGCCGCTTCCCCGTCTTGTTGAAATAGATGGTACGCGCCTTCGTCAGATATTATGGAACATCCTGTTTAACGCAGTGAAGTTCACACAAAAAGGTCACGTAAGTCTAACGGTTTCATCGACGAAACCTGATGGTGATAAGGCGTATGTAACATTTGTGATTGAAGACACGGGCGTAGGTATTCCTGAAAGCGAAATTGATAAGATTTTTGCCATGTACTATCAGGTTGATCACCCTGACCACCAATCGGCCACAGGTACCGGTATTGGATTGGCAATTTGTAAGCAAATGGTCGACTTGATGAAAGGTGAAATTCACGTTTCAAGTAAAGTGGGTAAAGGCACCCGTTTTGAAATTGTGTTGCCTGTTCAAATTTCTAATAGCCCGATGAAAGTCGCGCAGCTTCAAGTAACAGGGCTCAATATCTTGTTAGTAGAAGATATTGAATTGAACGTAATGGTCGCTAAAGCCTTGCTCGAGAAGCTTGGCCAGAAAGTCGATGTAGCAATGACCGGTCAAGAAGCCATAGACAAAGTCAGGGAAAACCAATACGACCTTATCTTGCTTGATATTCAATTGCCTGACATGACAGGATTCGATGTGGCAAGTACGATTATTGAAGAAGATCTGGTTATGCAAACGCCTATCGTGGCGCTAACGGCAAACGTCATTAAAAAGCGTGATGAATACTTAGAAAACGGTATGGATGACGTTATTGCGAAGCCGATTAAAAAATCTCGCGTTATCGAGGTGTTTAACGAGCTGTTCCATGCACCACCTGCACCGCTTGAAATTGATGGCGAAGTAGAGCGCCCTGAACCTAACAAAACATTAAGTAACATTTTAGATATGGACTTGTTACAGATGTTAGTTGATACCATAGGGGATGAAATGGTGCGCGCTAGCGTTAAAGTATTCCAAGAAAAAATGCCTGAATACATGGAAATACTGCAGCTAAGTTTAAGTGCGGACGAAAAGTCAGAAGTGTGCTCACAGGCTCACAAAATTAAAGGCGCCGCTGGCTCTGTTGGTTTGGCTCGTGTACAGCGTATTGCTAATCAAATTCAACAGGGCGACCACCCTACATGGTGGGAGAACGTGCATGATTGGGTGGAAGAGCTACAAATGGCGGTTCAGCACGACATGAAGGCACTACACGATTGGCTGAATGAACAGCAGGTTGATGACTAGTTAGCATAACGCGCTCTTTAATAGGAAACGTAAAAAAGAGGGCTTGCCCTCTTTTTTGTTATAAAAACTGCGCTAGAGAAAGCGGTCAGAGCAGCGTTGCTAAGTAGCTAAGCCTCTCCTTAAAAAAAGCGGCAGGCTGATCTTATTTATACAGTGGCAAAAGGAATTAATGCGATGACAATTAGCGCACAACAAGAAACCGTGTTTTCAAATAATCAGCTCAGTGTTGAGGAAATTCCCTCACTTCAAACGCTCGCATTACTTCCTATATCCAAAAAGTACCGGACACTAAATATCCTCTCCATTGGATTGATAGCCTCAGTGCTAATAGGTATTGCTTCTGCGTTACGATTCCAAAGCTTTTGGTCATTGCCAGAAGGACTGCTGCAAGCTTACCCGTATGTTGTTGCTGGTATCGTCGCTGTAGGCTCTCTATGGGCGCTGTACCACTTTTTTGCTGATGTACGCATATTTTATGCGATTCGAGAGCAAGACATCAGTAAGCAGTCAGGGCTAATTTTTAGAAAACTTTCGTGCCAACCTATTTTGCGTGTTCAGCATGTAGAGGTTAATCGCGGTCCATTGGACAGGTGGGCGAGTCTTGCCTCACTTCAGGTGTTTTCGGCTGGTGGTGAAATGCACACGTTTGAAATACCTGGGTTAAGCATTGAAAGGGCAGAGCAGTTGCGTGAGTTCATTCTTGCTCATAAAGCCATAGGTGCACGCTAATGACGGTATCAGAAACGCCCTCACACCAAGCGCCTACACTTAATCAGCCAAAAGAGCTGAAAGAAGATGCTGTGCTCAAATCCCATGGGCAAGATGCTAATATGGAAGAACCGAAACTTAAAGTAGAGACGGGTGATGAGTGGCAGCGCCTCTCTCTAATTTCTATTTTGTATTTTACTATTCGCAATTTTACCAACTCGGCTCAAGTGCTTATTTATACCATCCCCGCCTTAGCCATATCGTTCAATATTTGGGATAACCTGCTGTCGCCTGAAGTACTAATCGGTGCTGGAATCCTCTTTCTATCTACCAGTGTCAGCGGCGTAATAAGCTTTTTAATGTACAAGTTTCGCGTGCACAACCAGCACGTTGAGATTCATCATGGCGTGTTTCAACGCCGCTATACCAACTTGCCCTTGTGGCGTATTCAAAACGTTAAGATAGAACGCCCTTTTTATTACCGACCTTTTGGGTACGCGCTAGTGGTGCTTGATACCGCAGGAAGTGGGAAAGAAGAAGCTAAAATTGTAGCGGTTCCTGAAGATTATGCTGAAGCGCTAAAAAAGCAGGTGTTGTATGAAAAAGCGCTGCACGATGAAGGTGACCTGGATTGTTTGCCAAATGAAGATTTATCCGACGAGCAGAGTTCATCTTTTCCCACGCCACGAACGCGCGCTAAAGCGGTAGATTCTTCCCATTCAAATGAAGAAGTATTAAATCGACGGTCCGTGAAAGACATTATTATTCACGGTATCACCAACAATCGCGTGTGGATCATACTGGGTGCTGCGGCACCTTTTTATGACGATGTGTTCGGTCTGGTTTCAGAGTGGTTAGCCGATAAAGGCTTGCAGCTTAATCAGCTGGTTGGGGAACAAACGGTTGCGTGGTGGCAATTTGGATTGTATGCCTTTGTCATTCTCATGATGCTTATGGCGTTAGTGGCACTGCTGAGTGTTGGTGGCGCGCTTTTCACTTTTTACGGCTACACACTTTCACGAACAGGTGATCGCTATATCCGTCGCAGCGGCTTGCTTAATAAACTGGAAGTCAGCATGCGAGCTTCACGCATCCAAATGATTACGGCGAAGCAAGACTGGCTGGATAAAATACTAAAGCGGGTGAATTTGTATTTTGAGCAGAACTCAACGGCTGGGCAGCAAATGCAAGAACTGATGTCGCCAAATAAGCTTATTGTGCCATCGGTAACCGAAGATGAAGCCTTCGCGCTTAGTCAAGAAGTGATGCCTGGATGTGACCTGCGAGGTCAAGATTATCAAACCATTAGTAAGCGATTTATTACTTTTTGGTTGCTTGCGGGCTGGACGTTGCCTTTTATTACCTTTTTCACTATTGGCGCTGTGTCATCCCATCTAGATATTATGCTAGGTTCACTCGTTGTCTTTAGTGCGGTATCGCTGTTACTCACGCTTAGGTGGTGGCGATGGGGTATAGCCTACGACAGTAAGTACGTTTATATAAGGCGAGGTAGAATAGGCATCGACTATCAATGCTTTGAGCCCTATAAAGCGCAGCAAGTTATCGTTAAGCAAAGCGTGTTTATGAAGCGAAGAAAACAGGCCACCGTTAAGTTTGTACTGGCTTCGGGGGCGGTGACTGTGCCGTTTCTACCAGAAGACTACGTTAATAAACTAGCAGATAGTGTGCTATTCGAGGTGGAGTCAACCAGAAGGTCTTGGATGTAACGTACACTGTTTCTTTGAGCGCTGCTTTTTTATACGTTTTTTATGCAAATAGACCGAGTTTATGTAATGGTAGGTATTTAGTTGCTTAACCTTGCGTCTATATGGATATTCTTGATTACAGTGTCATCGCGATTTACCTCATCACGTTACTCGTCATCGGCTTTAGCTTGCGTGGACAGCAGTCAAAGAAAGATTATTTTCTCGCTGGAAGAAGCTTAAGTTGGAAACCGCTGTTACTTTCAGTGATGGCGACGCAACTCTCGGCGGTCAGTTTCATTTCCGCTCCTGCATTTGTCGGCTTCCGTGAGGGTGGAGGGCTGATTTGGCTCTCTTATGAACTAGCAGTTCCGTTAGCCATGCTTTTACTCATTACCACCGTGTTGCCTACATTATACCGAAGCGGTGTGGTGAGTATTTATGACTATCTTGAGCGACGTTTCTCTACCTCTACCCGTATTTGTATCAGTGTTGTATTTCAATTTAGCAGAGCCTTCGCTACCGGCATAATGGTTTACGCGCTATCCATTATATTGCAAGGAACCATGCAGGTTTCATCCACGCAGGCAATATTACTCATTGGTGTGATTACCGTTTTGTACTCCTTACAAGGAGGCATGAAAGCAGTTGTATATGGTGACGCGGTACAAATGGTTGTCATCGTTTTGGGCACAGCTATCTGCATTGCTTTTGGTCTTAACGCATTAGGCGGTTGGGAGCATTTTTTACAGTTACTTCCAAGCGAGCGGGTCTCTACCCTTAATTTTTCATCTCTGGGTTTTGATGGTGACGGCTTCGGCTTTTTTCCTATGGTGCTAGGTGGCGTGATCCTTTACGCCTCATACTACGGTTGTGATCAATCAGAAGCACAGAGGGCATTGTCAGCGAAATCGGAAAGCGATCTTAAAAAGATGATGTTAGCCAATGGCATTTTTAGGTTCCCTATAACACTTCTATATTGTTTAGCAGGCTTGGTGGTCGGCACACTAACGTTTAACGACGCCAACTTGCTATCGCAAATTCCTAAAGATAATCCGGACTGGCTTATGCCGGTCTTTATTCTTAATTATTTACCTCATGGGCTTATCGGCTTGCTTGTGGTCGCTATTCTTGCTGCAGCCATGTCATCACTGAGCTCAGCAATAAACTCTCTTGCCGCTGTTTCGCTTGAAGATTATTTCAAACTCACTCGGAAACGCGCAAAACCTGAAGGCTACCTGAGTCATGCTAAGTTTGCGGGCTTGCTTTGGGGAGGGATTATTTTGCTGCTTTCGCTCAACGCTGGCGATATAGCGCCTACCGTAATAGAAGCGGTGAACAAAGTGGGCTCTGTTTTTTTTGGTCCTGTCTTGGCTGTGTTTCTACTTGGCATGCTAACGAAGAAGATAAATGCCACACAGGTCAATACCGGCCTGATGTGTGGCGTGCTGACTAATTTGTCGTTCGCATTTTTTGTCGAGGACGTGTTTTGGTTTTGGTGGAATGTAACGGGGTTCGCGAGCACAGTGATACCCGCTATTATCTTGTCTGCTTTATCAGCTAATGATGAAAACGATACAGCGACGATCACCACCTCTGGTCAACGACGCTTACTGATTGATAAGCCGATTGCCACCCTATTGCTTGGCTATTTTTGCTTATTGGTCGTTGTTTGCTACTTAATGCCGCGTTGGCTGCAGTAGACTCAGTGATTTACGCCTCTACTGTTTTGGCGACTGCGTCTCTCAGAATAACCTGATCTTTGCCCGCGTGCTTAGCTTCGTACAAGCGCGCGTCAGCCACTTCTAACTGCGACTCCAAGCACTTGTGCTCCTCAGTACATACACCGATACTGCACGTAATATTAAACTTGTGATTGGTAAAAATAGTAGAGCGCACTGCATCCATAAACGCTGAAAGCGCCGATAAATACACCTTGGGCGGCCTCACCGATACCACCGTAAATTCTTCGCCACCGTAGCGCACAATTAGGTCGTCAGGGAAGTAATCTTTTAACAATGCAGCAAATTCCTGCAATAACATGTCACCCGTTTTATGGCCGTACGTATCGTTTACGCTCTTGAAGTTGTCAGCATCGATCATAGACACAATGACATCCTTTCTCGACGCTTTATTTGCAAATAACTCTTCTGCTCTTTCGTAGAGAAAACGGCGATTATATACCTTGGTTAGCGGGTCTAAGTTTGCTGAATTTCTAATAGTTTGAATCATTTCTTGTGATTCAAGGTTTTGCATAATTCTGCAGTAGAATTCTTCGTGATAAAACGGTTTGGACAAGAAGTCATTGGCGCCGCTTTTAATGAATTTCGAAGTCAACACGCTATCGCCGTTTGCCGATAAACCGATAAATACCAAGTCTTGCATGCGTTTTTCGTGGCGTATTGCTTTAACCAGTTCATAACCGTCCATATTGGGCATACGGTGATCGGCAATAACCATTTTAATATCGCGGTGATTATCAAGCTCTTCCAACGCTTCTAAGCCATCGTTCGCTTCATGCACCTGAAATTGGAATTTGCGAAGTAATGAGCAAATGTGATTTCGGCTCGTTCTAGAATCTTCCACTACCAACACTTTGGTAGTGAGGTTCTTTCTTAAGCGGTCTACAAGTTTAGACACTTGAAGGTATGAATAGCGAGACTCTTTTGTGATGTAATCCAGTACGCCCTGATCGAGTAGCTGAGCACGAGTAAATTCGTCGAAATTCCCAGTAAGCACGATTGTTGGAACGTTGTAGGAAAGTGCAAGTTCAACGCTCTCGCCGTTGGGCGCGTCGGGAAGGTTTAAGTCGACGATAGCTGCCAAGTAGTCGGTATCGCTCTCGAGGGCACTTTTAGCTTCCGCAAGATCTTCGCACAGATCACACGTAAAGTGAGGATTATCCTCAATAAGTTTGTTTACAATCTTTCGGACAGTGAGACTGTCTTCTACTACAAGAACTTTATACATGTGATTTACTCTCGGCACTTAGGCTTCGATAATAACCAATTATAGACAAAAAAGCCCTCAAAGAGAGGGCGTTTTATACTTATGTCTAAATAATTTTATTCTTATGTAACATTGCGTTGTACTAACTTTGTTCAGCGGGAACACGCACGGAGCCTTCCATCAAAATACGCGCGCTTCTGCTCATTACAGCTTGCTTAATTTGCCACTTGTCGTCTTCAAACGTAGCTCTTGCTCCTACTCTAAGCGTTCCAGATGGATGCCCAAAAGTAACCGAGTCTCTTTCGTCGCCGCCAGCTGCGATATTTACAAGAGTGCCGGGTATCGCCGCAGCCGCTGCGATCGCGACTGCTGCCGTGCCCATCATAGCATGATGAAGTTTCCCCATAGACAATGCGCGAACCAATACATCAATGTCTGAACCCAAAATATCTTTGCCACTGGAAGCTTGGTAACCTCTTGGAGGTGCAACGAACGCGACTTTTGGTGTGTGCTGCCTGTTTGCAGCTTCACCCACATCATTGATGAGCCCCATCTGAACCGCGCCGTGTGCACGAATTGCTTCGAACTTGGACAGCGCCTCGGAGTCGCTGTTTATATCATCCTGCAGTTCAGTGCCTGTGTAGCCAATATCTTCTGCGTTGATGAAAATAGTCGGAATACCCGCGTTTATCATGGTCGCCTGAAGTGAGCCTACGCCTGGAACTTCAAGTGTGTCGACTAATCGTCCTGTCGGGAAGATTGCCCCTTCACCGTCAGCTGGGTCTACAAAGGCCACTTCAACTTCTGCGGCAGGGAAGGTGACACCGTCTAGTTCAAAATCGCCGGTTTCCTGTACTTCCCCGTTAGTCATTGGCACCCTAGCGATAATGGCTTTGTTGATATTGGCTTGCCAAATATTGACGGTGGCGATGCCGTTTTCTGGTATTTTACTTCTATCCACTAGCCCATTGGTTATCGCAAATGCGCCTACGGCTGCCGTTAGGTTTCCGCAGTTTCCACTCCAGTCTACGAATGGCTTGTCTATGGCTACTTGACCAAATAGGTAGTCGACATCGTAACCTTCACGTTCACTTTTGCTTAAGATAACGGTTTTGCTGGTACTTGATGTAGCACCGCCCATACCGTCGGTTTGTTTACCGTACGGATCGGGGCTGCCAATTACGCGCAGAAGCAGGGCATCGCGCGCCGGACCTGGCTTTTGCGCGGCTTCTGGCAAATCGGTTAAATTGAAAAACACACCCTTACTGGTACCGCCACGCATGTAGGTAGCCGGTACTCGAAGTTGTGGCGCATACTTTGTCATGTTTTTTCCCCTCAGCTAGCTCCAGCTTCTAAGAAGTCCTTTGCAAAGCGTTGTAATACACCGCCTGCGCTGTAAATAGAGACTTCTTCTGCTGTGTCTAAGCGACAGGTTACTGGTACTTCTAGCTGCTCACCGTTTTGGTGGTTTACTACTAGCGTAAGCGTTGCCCCTGGTGACGGTTCGCCGCTTACGTCGTAGGTTTCTGTGCCATCTAGCTCAAGGGTTTTACGTGTTGTGCCTGGTTTAAACTCAAGCGGTAATACGCCCATACCAATTAGATTAGTGCGGTGAATACGTTCGAAACCTTCAGCTACAATCACTTCAACACCCGCAAGACGTACGCCTTTAGCTGCCCAGTCTCGTGACGAGCCCTGACCGTAGTCAGCGCCGGCTACAATAATCAGCGGCTGTCTGCGGTTCATGTAGGTTTCAATAGCTTCCCACATGCGCATAACTTGTCCTTCTGGCTCAACGCGCGCCAGTGAACCTTGCTTCACTTCACCGTTTTCCAGCACCATCTCGTTGAACACTTTCGGGTTCGCAAGGGTAGCGCGCTGTGCGGTTAAGTGGTCACCACGGTGTGTGGCATACGAGTTAAAGTCTTCTTCCGGTAAGCCCATTTTGTGGAGGTATTCACCTGCCGCGCTGCTGGCTAAAATAGCGTTTGAAGGCGACAAGTGATCGGTGGTGATGTTATCTCCCAAAATAGCCAGTGGACGCATACCTTTCATGGTGCGCTCAGCATCCATTGCGCCTTCCCAATAGGGCGGGCGACGAATGTAGGTGCTCATTTCACGCCAGTCATAAAGCGGGTTAATGTCTTTTCCGTAGTCAACGCTAAGGTCGAACATTGGCTCGTACACTTTTCTGAAGTGCTCTGGCTTCACCGATTTCGCTACAATAGCGTCAATTTCTTCGTCGCTTGGCCAAATGTCTTTAAGCGTTACTGGGTTGCCTTCTTTGTCGGTGCCCAATACGTCTTTTTCAATATCAAAGCGCACGGTACCGGCGATGGCGTAAGCTACAACCAGTGGTGGCGATGCTAAGAATGCTTGCTTTGCGTAAGGGTGAATACGGCCGTCGAAGTTACGGTTACCCGACAATACTGCTGTTGAGTAAAGATCGCGGTCGATGATCTCTTGCTGAATTTTGGGGTCTAGCGCGCCGCTCATACCGTTACAGGTAGTACACGCAAAGGCAACCACGCCAAAGCCTAAATCTTCCAGCTCGCTCATCAGGTTAGCTTCTTCAAGATACAGCTTAACGGCCTTAGAGCCTGGTGCTAGTGAGCTCTTAACCCACGGCTTACGGGTTAAACCGCGCGCGTTGGCATTTCGAGCAAGTAAACCTGCAGCAATTACATTGCGTGGATTAGATGTATTGGTACAACTTGTGATAGCCGCGATAATAACCGCGCCATCAGGCATTTTGCCTTCCTCCTCGGTCCACTTCGCTGCTATACCGCGACTTTCTAAATCGCTGGTAGGTAAACGTGCGTGTGGGTTAGAAGGGCCAGCCATGTTACGTCCAACAGCAGAAAGGTCGAACGTAAGCACCCGCTCATACTCGGCAGTTTCTAAATCATCAGCCCATAAACCTGTGTGCTTAGCATATTGCTCAACTAGCGCAATTTGCTTTTCCTCACGTCCTGTTAGGCGCAAGTAATCAATAGTTTGCTGGTCAATGTAGAACATGGCTGCAGTGGCGCCATATTCCGGTGTCATGTTCGAAATGGTTGCGCGGTCGCCCAGCGTTAGGTGCGATGCACCTTCACCATAGAATTCAAGATACGCGGAGACTACGCGCTCTTTACGCAAAAATTCAGTTAACGCTAATACAATGTCGGTTGCGGTAATGCCAGGCTGTGGTTTGCCGGTAAGTTCAACACCTACAATGTCAGGCAAACGCATGTAAGACGCCCGGCCTAGCATAACGCTTTCCGCTTCAAGGCCGCCAACGCCTACGGCAATTACACCAAGTGCATCAACATGCGGCGTATGGCTGTCTGTACCTACTAGCGTGTCAGGGAAGGCTACGCCGTCGCGAGCTTGAATAACCGGCGACATACGCTCCAAGTTGATTTGGTGCATAATGCCGTTACCCGGGGGGATAACATCCACGTTCTTAAATGCCGTTTTTGTCCAGTTGATAAAGTGGAAACGGTCGTCGTTACGTCTGTCTTCAATTGCACGGTTTTTTTCAAACGCGTCTTTCTCAAAACCAGCATGCTCTACAGCTAATGAGTGATCCACAATCAACTGTGTTGGAACTACGGGGTTAACCTTCGCCGGATCGCCGCCCTTTGCGGCAATAGCATCGCGAAGCCCCGCTAAGTCTACCAGTGCCGTTTGACCTAAAATGTCATGACACACTACGCGAGCAGGAAACCACGGAAAGTCCAAGTCGCGCTTACGATAAATCAGCTGTTTAAGTGAGTCGGTAAGCATTTCAGGGGCGCATTTGCGCACCAAGTTCTCAGCCAGTACACGTGAGGTGTAAGGCAGCTTGGCGTAGGCGCCAGGCTCAATAGCATCTACCGCTTCACGGGTATCGAAAAAATCGATACCCGCGTTTGGAAGCGGTTTACGGTAATCAATATTCATAAAACCCCAACCTTAATCTTAAGCGCGTTCGCTGATAGCAGGGACTGGGCGAAGTTCTTCGCCTGTGTATTCTGCTGACGGACGAATAATACGGTTGTCAGCGCGCTGTTCCATAACGTGTGCTGCCCAACCGGTTAGACGAGACATTACGAAGATTGGTGTGAACAACGGCGTAGGAATACCCATGAAGTTGTACGCAGAGGCATGGAAGAAATCGGCGTTACAGAAAAGTTTCTTCTCGCGCCACATCACTTCTTCACAGCGAACAGACACAGGGTAAAGTACGTCGTCACCCACATCAGCAGCCAGTTTTTCAGACCATTGCTTGATAATTTCGTTACGCGGGTCAGAGTCTGAGTAAATAGCATGGCCAAAGCCCATGATCTTCTCTTTGCGCTCAAGCATGCCCATCATTTTTTCTTCTGCGTCATCAGCAGAGGTAAAGCCCTCGATCATTTCCATGGCGGCTTCGTTAGCACCACCGTGAAGCGGGCCGCGAAGTGAGCCGATAGCACCCGTTACACAAGAATGCATATCAGATAAGGTTGAAGCGCAAACACGTGCAGTGAAGGTAGACGCGTTAAATTCATGCTCTGCATAAAGAATTAACGATACATGCATAACCTGTTCATGAAGTTCACGTGGCTTTTCGCCATGAAGCATATGAAGGAAGTGACCTCCAATTGAGTCGTCATCGGTTTCAACGTCTACGCGCACGCCGTCGTGCGAGAAGCGGTACCAGTAACAAATGATACTTGGGAAGCAAGCTAACATACGATCCGTAACATCTTGTTGCTGGTCGAAGCTGGTTTCCATTTCAAGGTTACCTAGCATTGAACAACCCGTGCGAAGTACGTCCATTGGGTGAGCATTTTTTGGTATGCGCTCTAGCACTTCTTTAAGCGCGGTAGGAAGGCCGCGCATGCTGCGAAGTTTTGTTTTATAAGCGTCTAGCTCAGACTGGTTAGGTAGCTTGCCCTTTAGAATAAGGTACGCTACTTCTTCAAATTGACAGTTTTGCGCTAAGTCTTTTACGTCGTAGCCACGATACGTTAAACCAGAACCTGATTTACCTACGGTTGATAATGCTGTTTTGCCTGCAACTTGGCCGCGTAAACCCGCGCCACTTAACTGTTTAGTCATCTTGTTGTCTCCGGTCTTGTAAAATTTGTAAGGTACTTTTTTAAAAATTTAGAAATAAAAACTATATTGAACTCATCAGGCGAGTGGGGTGCGAGGCACCGAGAGAGTGGGGGCGGTGCACGGGGCGTTACCCCTTTGAGGCATGGATGCCGAAACGGAGCCCCCATGGATGGGTTCACGGCGTGGTAACGCCCTGTGTACCGTTTCAACTTCAATGGTGCCTCGCACCTCACTCGCTTCCTGCTGTTTCGTATTCGTGTTAGTTCTTACCTTCTGCGAATAGAGCATCTAGTTTTTGCTCGTACTCGTGGTAGCCAAGATAATCGTACAGTTCCATGCGTGTCTGCATGCTGTCGACAACGGCTTTTTGGTCGCCGTTTTCAAGTATAGATTTGTAAACCATTTCTGCTGCTTTATTCATCGCACGGAATGCACTTAGTGGGTAAAGCACCATGTCGGCACCCCATTCACCAAGCTCTTCTTTATTCCATAGTTCGGTTTTGCCGAACTCAGTGATATTGGCAAGGATCGGAACGTCTAGCGCTTCAGCAAATGCACGGTAATGTTCTTCGGTTTGCACTGCTTCGGCAAAAATACCGTCAGCACCTGCTGCAACATAGGCTTTTGCACGTTCAATGGCTTTGTCTAAACCTTCTTGTGCGAACGCGTCGGTGCGCGCCATAATGAAAAAGTCTGGGTCAGTTCTGGCGTCAACTGCAGCTTTTATGCGGTCTACCATTTCTTCTGTGCTAACAATTTCTTTGTTAGGACGGTGACCACAGCGCTTTTGCGCAACCTGGTCTTCCATATGAACTGCCGCCGCGCCTGCTTTTTCCATGTCGCGAATAGTTTTGGCAATGTTAAATGCTCCGCCCCAACCGGTGTCGATGTCTACCATTAGCGGAAGATCGCACGCGCTGGTAATGCGCTGAACGTCTGCAATCACATCATTAAGTGACGTCATGCCTAAGTCCGGTAGGCCGTAAGACGCATTCGCTACGCCTCCACCTGAAAGATAAATCGCTTGGTGCCCAATAGCCTTTGCCATCATGGCAGTATAGGCGTTAATGGTGCCGACAATTTGTAGCGGTTTGTTGTTCTCTAATGCGGTTCTGAATTTCTTTCCTGCACTCATGATAATCACTCGCTTATTTGAAAGTAGGGTAGAGGTGAATTAGGTATGAAGAAGACTGAGTGGTGTTAACCATGATTAAGCTTCTTCTCAATATTATTTTTTGAATAAAGAATATGGCGACGCATTAGCATTTCAGCCAGTTCCTCGTCGCGATTGGCAATGGCATTTACAATGTGTCTGTGTTCATCAAAGGCGGTACTTACGCGAGGGCCAGCCATACCGAGCTGTACGCGATACATACGAACAAGATGGTAAAGCCCGTCTACAAGTACGCTGATGAGATGATCGTTTTTACTGCCGGTTACAATTCTGTAGTGAAAGTCTACATCGCCGGCTTCTTGATAATAGCTTTGACCGTCTTTTACTTTATCGAAGTGGCTATCAAGCAACGCCTGCATGTCGGCAATTTCTTCATCGCTCATGTAGCGTGCAGCCAAGCGGGCGGCCATACCCTCTAATGCTTCGCGCACTTGGTATAGCTGAATAAGGCCTTCGGGGGACAGTGCAACCACACGGGCACCCACGTTAGCTTTACGTTCCACCAAGTGACAGGTAGCGAGACGATTGATGGCTTCACGAATAACGGCGCGACTGACTTCATACTTTGTCGACAATTCCATTTCACTCAGCTTACTGCCTGCTGGAATGATACCCTCAACAATATCCTTTCTTAATTGAAAGAAAGTGCGGTCGGCATTGGTGATGGCTTGTTCGCTTTTTACTAACACTGTATAGAATCTTAAAATGACTAATGTCGACAATATATACCCATTTTGGCGTTTTTTCAACCTTAAAAGGTTTGGATTGTCGACAACGAGAGTAAGATATTAGTCTGATAGTCTTGTTTAGCGGCCTGTGTTGACAGTTGTGCAATGGTTTAATGCGATACGCAAACAGAGCCATGTGTCAGCTTACGTCTATTAGGCGAACCTTGCGCAACCATATTGATAGCTACTGCCCGGACGGAAGAGGGAATTTGGTAACGAAAGTTACATACAGAGGTTCTGAGCTAAAGAATGATTCAAGCCAATGGTGATTTGTTTAAAGTTTGTCCATCTGGTCTAGGTCTTCTTTACTTTATTCGCTTAGGTGTTGTGAAGAGATAGAGTAAATTATCTTTATGATATCTAATTGTTTTTATGGAATTTATATATACTTTTTGTTTGATGCTTAACCTAACCAATTAGTCTAATTTTGAAGTCTTATTTTAGTAAAAGTGTAATATTTTACTTTGCAAGATCGTAATCTAACGGTAACATATCGTTCCAGTCTTCAAGCCTAAATTCTTCGTACTGAATTTTAGAGGGCTGGAAAAGTAAGTTCTACTTTTAAAGCAGAGTTTCATTGAAAGTAAGTTTGTAATGTTTTATTGCGACTTACTTTTTTATTGCCTGTAATCCAGTATAAGCACAAGGTTATGTGCGCCTCTTAAATTAGTGAGTTTAGTCTTTCAAAGTTCCAAAGAAGAACTTGAAGCGGCCTAAAAATATTATTACACCTAACACTCACGCAAAGGGGTTATACCATGAAAACCAATACTGACGTGTCTAAGGCACTCGCCAGTAAGCTTTCACCTGTCGCACTAGCAGTAGCGATGACCGTTCCAGCAATTTCAAATATTGCCGTTGCCCAAGAAGCAGAAGCAACTGAAGAGCAACAATTTGAAGCCATTACCGTTACCGCAACAAAACGCCCTCAAGTTATCTATGAAGTTCCAATTGCTATTAGCGCCTTCGATGGCGACAAGTTAGCTGACCAAGGTATTACTGACCTGACTGACGTTGGTAAATTCGTTCCAAACCTAAATGTTACTGGTTTCTCTGCCGGCCACACATCGTCTGTAAACCCATTTATTCGTGGTATTGGTCTTCAAGATCACCTAATCACAACCGATCCGGGTGTGAGTGTTTATGTAGACGGTGTTTATCTGGGCCGTCAGGTTGGTCAAAACTGGAGCCTAAATAATATTGAGCGTATTGAGGTACTTCGTGGCCCTCAAGGTACGCTATATGGTCGTAACTCGATTGGTGGTGCAATTAACATCATCACAAAAGAGCCAGACCAAGGTGATGTAACCAAAATCAACACTGAATTTGGTACACGTGGTCGCGTTAAAGCTGATCTTTTTGTTAACCACGGTCTTTCAGAAACCGTAGCGTTTAACATGAACCTGTCATTTAACAAGCGCGATGGTCTTGGTGAGTTCATCAACGTGCCTAACGCCGAGTACGATGTTGGTGAGACTGAAGATGTTTCTGGCCGCGTTTCTCTTAAGTGGGAGCCATCAAATGACTTCCGCATGGTATTAACTGCAGATGCTAACAATGGTGACGGCGGTCTGCGTCCTTACACTGTGCTAATTGATGAAGTGGGTTCAGATCGCTACTTCGGTGGTCAGAATGGTGTTGGCGTACCGTTACGTAACACAGATGTGACACCTGAAGGCGCTGATATCTACGACAATGCAACAGGTACTGAAGCAGTAACTGGCGTGTCGAACGAAGCGCGTGGTCTTTCACTCACTACTGAGTGGGACATTAACGAAGACTACACTGCAAAGGTTGTTGCAAGCCAGCGTACATCTAAGTACAAAGCAGGTCTTGATGATGACGGTACAATTTACTCGTTAGATCAGTTCCCTGAGCGTGGCGAAGCCGATCAAACATCAATCGAACTTCAGCTTAACGGCTATATCAACGAATACACTGACTTTGTTGCTGGTGTTTACTACTTCAACGAAGAAGGTAGCAACCGTCAAGGTGACGACTCTAGTTTTGACGGTGGGGCTAACCTGCTAGAACTCGATCAAGAAACCACTTCAAAAGCGGTTTACGTTAACGTTCGCCGTGACTTAACTGATGAGCTTAGCCTTTCTGGTGGCCTTCGTTACACGAAAGATGAAAAAGAAGCATCAGCGAACGTATTTTCAGCACTTGGTACTATCTATGATTCAAATGATTGGGACGAAGTGACGTGGGAACTCGCCACTAACTACACATTTGAAAATGGCATGACAGGCTATGCGACAATTCAGTCTGGCTACCAGTCGGGCCAATTTCCAGCACGTCCTTACTGCTTAATTGGTGAGTTCTTTGGTGCAGGTGGCTTTGATGATATCGAAGGCGCTCAAGCGGCGGTTCGCGCAAATAACTGTTTTACGGCGTCTGACAATATTACTGCTACTAACTATGAAGTAGGTATTAAAGGTCGTGTGAATGATTACTTCGACATTAGCGTCGCAGTATTTAACACTGAGTTTGAAGATCTTCCTTACCAAGTAAGTCGCGTGAGCGAAGGTGGTTTCGACACCGCAAACCTTGTGGTAGAGCAAACATCTCGTGGTGTTGAAGCTGATGCTACGTTTACCTATGGCAACTTCAGCATGATGACCAGCGTTGGTTATATGGATGTTGATGTTGAAGAGCAAGATGGATTCAATCCTGTAGCGCCACTTACTCCAGACCTAACCCTTGCAATTGGTCCGCAGTATACCTTTGAGCTTGATGGTGGTGATTCAATTCGCGTACGTGCAGATTACTCATATCGTGCAGAAATGTATGGTGAGCCTACTTCAGCACCTGAGCGTATGACTAAACTTGATAGCCGTGAGCTTGTTAACTTCGACATCGCTTATACGCCAGCGAATGATGCGTATACTGTTGCACTTTACGGTCGCAATATTTTTGATGAGCGTTACGACAATGCACGCTTGAATACAGGTGACTACATCCTGCAAATTCTAAGCAACGACGCAAGCGAGTTTGGTGTTAGATTCTCAACTGAATTCTAATAGTTACAACGAGTTACAATTATAAAGCCAGTCTAAAAACTGGCTTTTTTTTGCTTATTTTTTCTTGTTTTATCTTCATTATTAGCATAGTTTTAAAACTGTTCTAAAAATGCCCAGCAACTATTTATGAAAGTGAAAGCACTTTACCGTATTGGTTTTCTTGTTGTTAATATGCTTTTGTCAGGGTGTACCTACACGGTGTGTTTACCCGACGATGAAGATATAAACGCGAAGAAAAACGGCAAGGTTGCAGTTGCTAAACCTGAATTTGGTAACCAATGTCGTTATAGCGGAAACGGTGAGTATGGCGCGTGCCCAACGTCAAATAGTGAAATGGTTGGAACATCGTGTTCTTGTCCAACACCTTCAGGGCAGATTATGGGAACGGTGTCGAAATAGAAGACGTGCTTTTGTAGTAAGTAGGGCCTTTCAATCATACGGAGATGGAGCGTGGGATTGTTTACCAGTTTTAAAAAATCGCGGTTAGAAAAAAAGTTTAAGAAAAACGAATGGGTAATCATTCAACCTATTCCGTTCGCTCAATTTGAACAACTTATCGTAGACCATGTAGACGGAGGTTGGGAAATAGAAGATGACTATGAAAGGCTCGCTGAAACGACCGCTAAGTGGCAGTGTGAATTACGCAAAGGTACGAGTATTTTAACCTGCGTATGGACCGCTAAACAGCAAGGTATCGTATACGGTCCCGAACGCGTGCTTACCGGCTTGTCTGAAAAGCTAAATATACCGACGTCTACAGCAATTGCTACGACGTGGTTTTAAGCCTTTATTATAGCCAACCTTTTTGTTTAGCTATGCGAGCAGCATCTACGCGGTTGGTCGCATCGAGCTTTGAAATAGCCTCTGAGAGGTAGTTTCTTACCGTACCTTCAGATAAAAACAGTGATTGAGCAATGCCTTGGGTTTTAAGCCCTTCTGAAGCAAGTTTTAGTGCGGACATTTCTTTTTGCGACAGTGGATTGTTGTCGTCAAGAGCCATGATGGCGAGCTCAGTCGAAATTACCTTTTCTCCCGCAGAGACTTTGTGAATGGCATCTATCAGGTAGTCGCTGTCAGACTCTTTCAATATAAACCCCTTAACCCCTAAACTTAATGCACGCTTGATGTAGCCTGGTTTAGAAAAGGTAGTCATTAATACCACCTTGGTATTGAGATTTTGCTTTGCAATGTGGGCGGCTAGATCTAGCCCTGAAACCAGCGGCATTTCAATATCGCTCAAAATAATGTGTGGTGCAGGGTTATCATTTAAATAATCAATGGCTTCCTTTCCATTACTGCACTTTTCAACAATGGTTAAGTCGTCTTCTAATGACAGAAGCATGGCAATGGCATCGCGAACCAGCGACTGATCTTCAACAATCAAAATAGTAGTTGGCGCTTTTGAGTTCATAGGGAAGCCTTATGTGACAAAGCTTGCTCGGCAGTAAGCTGAATCCTGACAATAGGGTGGGGAAGGAAAGAAATGTCCACATCCGCATGAATAGACGCCGCGCGTTCTCTAATTCCCATTAATCCGTTTCCTTCTTTAATTGATGCGGTGTTCTCAACTACGCCATGATCTTTATAGGTCATTTTCACGGTTTGCTCATTAACTTCAAGACCAAGGGATACCGCGTTACCGTTTGAATAGCGTAAGGTATTGGTTGTCAGCTCTTTGATAATAAGCGCAAGCTGGCTTTCTTGTTTAGCGCTTAAACGTGCTTCAGCGCCGCCTTCAATATCGGTTGTAACATTAAAGCCGTTTTCTTCTAACAGTGATTTGTCTTTTGCTATTTCATCGCTAAGAGAAAGCTGCTTGATATCTGACACTGCTTGACGGATATCACTCAGTAGCGCTTGAGAAAGCTGTGCCAGCGCTTTTACCTCGCGATGCGCGTCTTCAATCTTATCTTTGCTTATAAGTTTATCGGCCAGTTGTGCCTTTAACGAAATAGAGCTGAGTGCGTGACCCGCAACATCATGTAAGTCTCTGCCTATTCGCTCACGTTCAGCGATCGCAGACAATACTCGTAGTGCTTCGGCCTGCTGGCTCTCTTTCAGACTATGGAGCGTTTCTTTGCGCTCCATAACACCAAACCCGAATAGCACTAAGCTGTTGAGCAACGAAGCACTTAAAAGAAAATGTGCGTTATTAAATACGGTAATGTGCAGTGACACGAGTACCAGCATCATCACGCCTATGCTCATTATGCCTGTCTTGAGCGAATTGTAATAACCTACGATAAAAGCAATAAAGCCGATAATTGTTGCGCCACCAGGGTTTTGAAAGCTGCATGCTACCGAAAGTAGAAACATGAGTAGCAAATAAGTGGGCAGTGTTTTAACAGGCTGGTTTATGGCTTTAATGTAAAGAATGACAAAGCTAAGGTATCCTAGGGTTTGAAGCACCCATGTTTCGATGGGAAGAGAACGGGAAATAATAAGTGGAACAAAAAAGAACAGTGAAAAAAACAAGCTTCCGTGAGACCAGCGCTTTTTCCGTCCACTTGCCAAAAGGGGCATGTCAGGCGCGGCGCTCTCGTTTTTGACGGCAGGCACCGCGCTGTTACTATCTTGTATGCTTTTATTGCTGAGCATTGTGAGTACTTCGTCCCTACTGAAATACAACGGCAGACTTGCTAGTAATTAGCAGCGTACCAGAGATAATCAACATAATACCCAGCACGGCATAAATGTCGAAAGTTTGTTTCCAAAATACCACCGAAGCGGCGGTGATAAGTGCGATTCCCATGCCCGACCAAATGGCGTAGGCGACCCCAATTCCCATATTCTTTAAGACCATGGCAAACAGCATTCCAGATATCGCGTAGAAAAAGATAGCGCCGTACCCAAAAGCCCATTTCTCCCATCCGTTCGACATTTTAAGCAGCATGGTAGCGGTAACTTCGGTGATAACTGCAACTGCTAAAAGTAAATAAGTCATAGTGCATTCCTTTTTAATTAAAGTGAAATTAGTTAGATTTGATTGATTGAAAACGGCGTTCAAGGGTGATTAATGACACAATGTAGACAGCGACAATCACAGCCGATATTGCCTCTACCCGTGCATCGGGAAACAAGTACCAGGCGGCGACAATGCCGAAGGTTCTGGTTAGCGTGTGAAAGTAGCCTATCCAGTGTTCGATAGCCCATGATAAAGGCATCCACATCAGGCCTGCGAGAATGCCAATACTCAATGGAACGGTGGTGTGGTCGATGGCTGCAACGGGAAGCGCAATGGCAAATACCATTAGGCTCATGATCATGCCAACGAAGAAAAGACGGTCAAAACTGTTCTTTGCCGGCTTTTTGGCAAAAAATCGCTCACCGGTGAGGTAGGAAAGGCCTGCACCGAGGTAGAAGATGGCACCTGTGCCGATATACAGCAACCAGGTTATGGTTAATTCAGATACAAAGGGAGCGCTGATACCAAGTAGAGCCCAAACAACAGTGCCTGCCAGCGGCATGGCAATGAATCGGTTCTTTTTAAAATCTTCCCGCTGCTGTTCCAATGGGATGGAAGCATTTTGAACGGGAGTTATTGATGAAGCGTGAGATACTTGTTCCATGAGCTTTACCTGATGTAGTAATGTCTATAGGTAAAGTATGCCGAGGTACCTCAGATTGCGTTAGTCACAAACGTCACCAATCGCGTATGACAATTGTCATCAGTTCAATTAATGAAGCCTATTAACTAAGTCTGTCGTGCTTTTTTCGCTTTTCGTTTGTTTAACACTGAATCGCCATCTTCCTTCGACAGCATTAAGCTATCGTAAATGCTGACAAGTGCTACTGCGGCCATAAACATCATAGATAGCGTAAACGTTTGTAGGTTTGGCATATTGGCGCTTTGTCCAAGAATGAATGCTGCAGCAGCGATAGCAAGCGCAGAAAGGGTAATGCCAAGACCGCGGTTCATTTGCATTAAAATGGCGCCTAGCGTGTTTGCGTCTCGCATTTTATTGGGGGGGACGTCGGCAAAAGCAATGGTGTTTATTAGCGTTAAGTGCATTGAGCGAGTAATACCGTTAACAAATAAAATAACGGCAATAGTAAATGACGATGTGGAGTGATTTATCATCGCGAGCGCCACAAAACCAAGGGCTATGAGCACGCCGTTTATTACAAGCACGCGTTTGAAGCCGAAGGTATTCATGATCCACGTTGTCGCTGGCTTTATCGCTAAGTTTCCAGCAAACAGCCACAGCAACAGTGAGCCGGCTTCTACAGGTGAGTAACCTAATCCAAGCTGGAGCATGAGTGGCACAAGAAACGGTGCACTGCCAAGTGCGACACGCATAACAGAGCCGCCAAACACAGTAAGCCGGAAGGTTTTGTGTTGCATCGCATCGAAAGAAAATAGTGGGTTCTTGGCCGTTTTTACGTGTTTGACTGCCAATACCATGAGTACTAAGCCAATAGCGATGATGCCAAGTGGTCGAATAAGCTTGTCGCTGGTACTCGCTAAAAACTCGATCCCCGCCATAAACAGCGCAAAGCCGATACCGGTGAGCAAAAAGCCTTTAATATCGAACTTACCTACATTGCCTTTGATGTTTTTAAGGAGATACAGTGATGCGATGATAGCGATTATGCCCAGTGGAATATTCATATAAAAAATCCACTGCCAGCTGAAATGAGTGGCGATGTAACCGCCTAGCACAGGACCTAGTAGCGGTGCGCTTAACGCAGGCCAGGTTATAATGGCCACGGTTTTTACCAGCTTTTCCTTTGGCAAGTCCCGCAGAACCACTAATCTTCCCACGGGAACCATCATTGCCCCGCCTAAACCTTGAAGAATGCGAGACAAGGTAAATTCGAATAAGCTGGTACTCAGACCACAAAGCACCGAGGCAAAAGTGAATACGGCAATCGCTGCTACAAATATAGTGCGTGCGCCAAATTTATCGGCTGCGTAACCACTTAATGGAATAAAGAGTGTTACGGCTACCAAGTATGCCGATACACCAATAGATAAGTGGGCTGCCGGCACATTGAAGTCGGCAGCAATGACAGGTAACGCCGTGGTGATAACCGTGGCGTCTAAAATTTCCATAAAGAGTGCCCCTGCAACCAAAAGGGCAGTGGCGAACTCCCTATTGAACAATTTCAAAGGCTCTAACTACGCGCGCGACACCCGTAATATTACGAGCAATATCTACAGCGGCTGTGGCTTCTAAATTGGTTAACCGACCCATCAGAAATACTTCTGAATCTTGAACCACTACCTTAACTTGTAGAGCAGGCACTCGTTCGTCTGCCACAATTTTAGTACGCACTTTTGACGCTAACCACAGGTCGTTGGCTTGTGTGCCTGCACCTATCGCCTCGCCAATTCTAATTTGGTTGTGAATTTTTTTGATATAGCTTACTTCTTGGGCGCGGCGCACAGCTTCGTCAACTAAGCCTTGGTTTGGCGCTTGCCCGGTTAGCAACGCTACACCGTTATAAACATCCACTTGCAGGTTAGCCTGCTCTTTGAGCGCATCGCTTTTCGACCATTGATACGATACCGCAGCATCGGCATTTTGGTCATCAAGCTGCGTGCCCACAGTACGTCTGTCATTAGCCACTTTCGCAGCCATGGCGCCTGCAGCTCCAACGGCCACTACACACCCTTGTAATGTAAGAATTAGGGCTAATAAAGAACCCAGTAGTCCCAAATTTTTCACTTGTGTCCTCGTTATCTGTTTTACTACTCGTCGCCGTGATCGGCAGGGAATAAGCTGTCGTCAATGCATTCACATAAATTGTGAATTACCAGTAAATGAACTTCTTGAATACGCGAAGTGCGGTTTGACGGTACGCGAATTTCAACATCATGTTCACTTAAGAAGCCCGCCATTTCACCGCCGTCTTTGCCAGTAAGCGCGACAATGGTCATATCGCGAGATAATGCCGCTTCCATCGCTGCTATGACGTTACGAGAGTTACCGCTGGTTGAAATAGCCAACAGTATATCTCCGGGTTGGCCGAGCGCCCGTACTTGCTTCGCAAATATTTCTTCGAAGTTATAGTCATTCGCAATAGACGTCAGGGTTGAGGTGTCTGTGCTTAATGCGATTGCTGGTAAGCTGGGACGGTCGCGCTCGTAGCGATTGAGCATGTTGGAAGCAAAATGTTGCGCATCACCTGCAGACCCGCCATTACCACAGCTCAGTACTTTATTACCTCTAATTAAGGCTTCAACGATCATGTACGCCGCTTTCTCAATATGCTCTGGCAATATTTCCGATGCCGCTATTTTGGTTTGTATGCTCTCGGTAAAATTCGCTTTTATCTGTTCAATCATGTGTCATCTCTTTGTTTTCACCACACGGCAGACCATTTAGTGAAATTTTTTGCGCTGCATTACAGCGCCTTGATTTTTGTAATGGCCAGTATCTGAAAGTCAGAGGTTTAAACTGTGGCCTCAGCGCGAGAGAAAAACGGCCTAACGTTTATCGCTCGCGATAATCAACTCGCATTTACTATTGAAGCGTGCGAAAAAACTCAACCAGGTTTCTAGCTTCATCTTCAACCTTAAAATTTTTCACAACGTGTTCGCGTCCGGCTTTGCCCATTTCTGCGAGTTTGTCCATATCCGAAAGCAGCAAATCCATCTTTTCTGTGACAGCTTGCTGGTCTTTGGTAGGAACAATATACCCATCAACGCCTGGCCTGATGATGTCTTCCCATGCGCCCGCCTGAGTAGCTAATACCGCAGCCCCAGCACTCATGGCTTCAGGTACAGTTAATCCAAACCCTTCGTTATAGCTAAGTGCACTTACTAATGACAGTGCACTGAAGATTCTAGGAATTTGCTCAAACGGCAATTCACCGGTGAAAACAATTCGGTCAGTTAACCCGGCTTTAGAAATTTTTTCTTTAAGCTCGTTTACAAATTCTTGGTTACTCGAGGATATGGCACCTACAACTACTGCGTTCACGTCAGGGTATTTGGGCAATACTTTGATGCATGCTTCAACAAATAGATGAACGCCTTTTTGCTCTCTAACTCTGCCCAGAATACCAATGCCGTACTTGCCGCCGTAGCCTAATGCTTGCCATGCTTCTTGCTTGTTTTCTGCTGGCGTGTAGTTGTCTATTTGCACACCGTGTAGATTTATCTTGGCGGGGGGCTTATTTAGATATTTTGCAGAGCGATTACTCATTGCAATAACCGCATCCATTTTATTGCTTAACCACACCGTAGAAGCCGAACGCTTTCGCTGAGCGGCAGAGCTAAATACAAGCTTTATCTTGGCGCGAAACACGTATTTGAGGATCACACCCTGAATCATCTCGTCAACGCGACGTGCATGAAAAATTCGCCACTTACCATTACTAAGCGGGCGTCGACACATTTTGGCGACCTCCCAAAAAGTAATAGTCATTGATGGGTCTGGAACAAAATGCTTGCCCATTATCCGCAAATTAATCATATGCTTCTGTAGCGATGTTACTTGCAGCATCGTAGACGTTACGCCAGAAAAATTAGAGCTGGAGTTGCCGACTATTAGCTCTATTTCTTGGTTATCAACGCTGCTGGACGAAACCTTGTTGTTGGGATGACTCATTATTTGTGGGAACCTAAGAAACTTTCATCAAACCGATGAAGGGTTGCAAATCATAAGATAAAACAAACGGAATACGTCTGACATAAAGACATTTTCATCAATATCGGCCACGCCCATCGTTGGCGTACGCTTCTAGCCCTCTTTGGGGGACATCAGTTTAAAAGCTGGATATTGTCAGTCTTTAGCCCACGTTCTTCAACCACTGAAGGTTGTCTCCGTCTATGGCAACAACGTCTATTCGCAGAGAAGTAGACGCTGGATTTAAGCCATTATCTAACAAATAGAAATCAAACGCAGCCTGAATTCGCTGGAGCTTTTTGGCAGTCACAAACTCTAGAGCACTGCCAAACTGATTTCGTCTTCGGTATTTAACTTCAACGCACACTATGGTGCTGCCGTCTTGCATAACAATGTCGAGCTCGCCACGCCGAGTGTGGTAATTTCGGCATCGAAGAGTAAGGCCTTGTTCCATCAGATATTTACAGGCCTTGTCTTCTGCTGCACTCCCTTGCAGTGTTGACATAATTTTACTCCGAAAGCATTTGAACTTTTTCGTTACGAATAATTGCCTGAGGCTGTTTGCGTATTACTTCACCTTGTTGATTAAGGGAAAGTGTACCCGTTAACCCTTCGTATGAAAGATATTTCAGCGTGTTAAGCATGCCTAGCTGAGGCAACAACTGATAGGCATCAAAACCGAACGCAAATAAACGTTTTTGCATAGTATTTTGATTTTGCCAAGCCTGTTCAACCTCCTGCTGAAGAGGTTGCCAACTATGTGAAGGCATTAACCAAGGCATGTCGATAAAGTGTACATTCTGCAGGTCACGCCATTGGTTTTTCCCGCTGTCGTAATCCATTGAACGAGAGGTGGCATACACGGGGACTTGTTTGCCATCGTATGGGTTTAAGCTCGCTTCGATAATGGGGTTAAGCAGTTCTGTGTCTTGAGGTGAGGCAAATGCAACAATGGCATCAATATCACGCCTACTGCGAGGCATGTTGTACACTTCATCATTTGTCATGTACTCAATTTGATTGATACGCTCGTTGCTTTGCGCCACATCTAGCGCCTGTGTAATTCCCTCTCGAAGTGAATTACTGTCGTTAAACGATACCGACGTTATGTTGGCGCGCTGCTTGTTTTCCTGATTGTTGAGTATTCGCCAGTGCTTTTTAAAGGTGTCGTCCATTCGCTGGTACAGACTGCTTTGTGCGGCAATAACGATAGGCGCACGATATCCTTTATTAAAGATAAATTCAGCAAGCTGCTTTGCTTCATCTTCTGGTGCTAGCCCGTAATAATTCAGCGAGGTAGGCAAGCCTAATGAGTGGAGTTCATTTTGTGTGTCATCACCTGCGAGACCTGTACCAGAGGCAAGAGCATCATCGGCTACCGCCGGATTTGACGATCCTGTTGCCAACCCTTTAGTAGACGCATTGTCTGGCAATTCGTCAGGCCTGTTTAATGCAAGTACGTTCACACCAAGCGGCAAACTGGGAATTAAACGTTCAACAGTGTCTTTTAAAAGAGGGCCAATGATGAACTTGGTATCGCCAATTTCGCTGAGTAAATGCTGTGTATCTACTTCGTTGGTGTCGATAAAACGAAGACGAGGTAGAAGGTGTTCATCTTGGCGCTTTTCAACATCGGTGTAATAAGCCGCCATGATGCCATTTTTAACGACTTGTCCTGTGCGAGCTAACCTGCCAGAAAGTGTTAGTAAAACCGCAATATCGTTGGCGCCAGCATCGGTAAGCTGGGTTGCTTCAATTACGTTTTCAGGCAAAGCGTTTTCTAATACATGACCGCGATAAACCTGCTTAAATTGCTGTAGGCTTTTGGCTAATTTTTCCGGTGACGACGCGTTTTCTTCGGTTAGTTCGCGAAGAGTAATGAAAGGAGAAAGGTCGGGATAAGCACTGCCTACTGAATCTAGTGACGATGCAGGAATGGAGGTAATCCACTGCCAAACTTGTTGCACTTTTTCATCGTCAGTAAGATTGGTCTTTAATACGCTATTCGCTGCCGCAGCCAGGTTGCCTTGCTGCGTGAAGAGCTGGGTTTGAAGCTCCGCTTTTTGGAATGCGGTTTCGCCTGTACCGGTTACGCCATCCAACATAGCCAGCAATTCTTCTGCCGAGGCATCAGGCATTCCCGCATAGGCTTTGGTTACCAGAAGGGAGTAATAAGATTGATTTACACCTGAAATACCGTCTTCTTTTACCTCATATAGCACTTGCTGAGCCAAAACGGGCTGTTGATTTTGAAGGTACAGGTCAGCCGCTTGCAGCAACAGCGTATCGCGCTGTTCTTTGTTGCGGGTGCGCTCCCATACTTTTTTTGCTTCAAGGAGTTTGTGCTCAGGCGTGACGTTATCTTCAACCTGTGTGGTTTCAATTGGGGTAGGTTCCACTACCACAGGCTTTGACTGGGTTTTAGGTGTACTTCCACAGCCCGTTAGCACCAATACAGAAGCGACGGCTGATAGCGTAAAGATTTTTCCAGCTTGTCCAATATGACGCACAGTTTCATTCCTTTTACATCGTTATAGGCCAAGTTTATCTTAACCAGTGTGAAAATCTACGCTTGCCAGCATAATCTGGACTAATGGCGTGATACACTTATCGCATATTCTTCAAAATTAACGTAAGACTTAATCACTGTTATGACAGACACCGCCACCTTATATATTGTTCCAACACCTATTGGTAATTTAGACGACATAAGTGCCAGAGCAATACGCGTATTAAGTGAAGTAAGCTGGATCGCTGCCGAGGACACCCGTCACAGCGCTCGACTCTTACAGCACTTTAGCATTGGAACGAAAACTCTTTCTCTGCACGAGCATAACGAAGATAAGCGCACAGCAATGCTTTGTGAGCGTTTAAAGGGCGGCGAGTCGGTAGCATTAATAAGTGATGCTGGAACGCCGTTAATCAGCGACCCGGGCTTTGTTTTGGTACGCAAGTGCCGTGAGCAAGGTATTCCGGTTAGCGCTCTGCCGGGCCCATGTGCTGCAATTACAGCATTAAGTGCTTCGGGACTGCCAACAGACAAGTTTATATTTGAAGGATTCCTACCGGTTAAAGTGCAGGCACGTGAAAGCGTGTTGTCAGCGCTAATAGATAGAACGTTCACCACTGTTTACTATGAAGCGCCACGTCGAATTTTAGACACCGTTACTGATATACAGCGCGTTTTAGGCGAACGCCAGATTGTGGTAGCGAAAGAGCTATCCAAAACCTTCGAAACCTACGTGAGTGGCAGCGCGCAAGATGTAATTGATTATCTCAATGCGGATGTTGCGCACCAGAAAGGCGAATTCGTCGTCATGATTGGCCCTGCGAAGGTAAGTGACCAGGCGATACCCAGTGAGGCAATGTCGTTGCTAAGTGTATTGTGTGAGCACATGCCGCTTAAAAAGGCCGCGGCGGTGGTCGCCACTCACTATGACTTGAAAAAGAATGCGCTTTATCAAGCTGGGCTAGACGCAAAAGCGTAAACACGTTGTTGATCTTAAGGGCCTTAGAATAAATACAAAGGAGTGTAATTCACGTCAACTGCCCAGTTCAAAAAGGACTGAGGTTTATGGAGGCTCATATGACAAAAACACTCAAAATCACCATGTCAGAAGGAAAATGGTTAGTTGATATATTTTCTCAAGCTAACGACTCAGGTGTTTACGACTTAATCCACCCTAATACCTTTGCGGAAGTTTCTCTTAATGAAGGCGAAATGTACGGCTTTCGTTATAGCCTGCATGGAAAAGCAGGAACGTCATTTAAAATTGAGTTAGATGACGAAGTGCTTGCTGAAGGTGAGATCGACAAATCTGAGGCGGCGTCGGGAAGTGGGGTTGTATAGTCACTGACCCCATCGCGCCGCCATAAAAATCAATGCGCGATGAATTTCTACGTTGTTTACTTGAATGCTAAGGCCTCGCTCTGACCTGAAATCAATTCAGTTTTTCCTTTTTCAGGAAATAATGTGAGCGAATTAACGTTTTGTGGGTCTTAGTTAACAAAGAAAAAGAAAAAATTTCGTAAAAGAATAGTTTTTATTGGTATTATTTCAATATGCCTTTTGCATTCTTTTTCTTTGTAAATTCATTTTCTTATATTCAACGGCATTATCATGTTTCAGCATTTCATATTAACGCGCTTTAATCTTCGAAAAAAAGGTTGGGATGAAACCAAATCTCAATCCAAAGTTTTAACTGATAGCTGGATGGAAAACAGATTGAAGCTGTTTGAGCAGTACTGTTATTCGTCTATAAAATCTCAAACGGTAAAAAACTTTGAATGGCTAGTATTTTTCGATACGAATACACCAGAAATTTATCGCGAAAAAATAAACGAGCTAGCTTCAAAATTCTCCAATTTTATCCCTATTTACGCAGACGGAATGGAAAACTTTTACCCGTCTATAAAAAAAGAAATAGCGTCCAGATTAACAGCCCCCTTTCTTATTACGACGAGGCTTGATAACGATGATAGCCTTCACCAAGACTTCGTTAAAGAAGTACAGAGTCAATTTTCAGAGCAATCTTTTATGGCAATTGACTTTGTTGATGGATATACGCTGCAGGTAGCGCCTCGTGTAAGGCTAGGCCTGCACTCACATGTGCATAATCCGTTTATGAGTTTAATTGAAAAAAGTAAAGATTTTAAAACCATCTGGTGTCAAGAAAGGCACGGATATTGGAGTGGTGTAAAAGAACTGACGCCTGTCAGAGGAAAGCGAATGTGGATGTCGATTATTCATTTTGAAAACAAGGTGAATGAATATAAAGGTTATGGAAATGTTCCAAAAGAAAGGGTTGAAGATTTTAATTTACACCCTGCTGCCCTTGAAGACGTTATTGCAAACGTTGAAGATCCCAAAATCAGTAGAAAAAGCGCGCTAAAGCATAAAATTAAGACAAATTGGAAGGTGAATTTTAAGCTGATGAAGAGGGCGTTATTTTCTTAAGTAGTTATCTAAAACTACTTAGTGTTCGCATCAGTCTACTCTGGTGACTATTAACTCATATTTGGGTTTAATATTTACCTGAGAAAAATGAGGGGTTCATTGATTAAGGTGAACCAGATAGTAGGGAATTTACTGTGTGAGCCGTGCAAATTAGCAAGCTGTTTGTTTAATCAAACAGCTTGCCCGTAAAAAGGCTCATTAACAATTAGCCAATTACAAAAAAGCTAATTAAGACAAACGACCTTTAAAGTCTTCGTAGCTGAATTCGCGAACCAGCTCAAAGTCGCCGTTAGAACGCAGAATACCGATAGCAGGATGTTCTACACCGTTGAAGAAGGTGGTTTTTACCATGGTGTAATGCATCATGTCCTCAAACTGTAATCGATCGCCGGCCTTAAGCGGCGCATCGAATGAGTAGGTATCAATGACATCGCCAGCAAGGCACGAATTGCCACCTAGCTTCACATTATATGCTTTTTCACTAGGCATACCCGCGCCCAAAATTGTAGGGCGATAAGGCATTTCCAACACATCTGGCATATGTGCAGTAGCTGAAATGTCTAGAATAGCGATATCACCGTCATTTTCTACCATATCAACCACTTCGCAAATTAATGGCCCTGTCTGCCATGCTACCGCAGACCCTGGCTCAAGAATTACGTCTAGGTGTGGGTAACGGGCTTTAAAGTCTTTTAGTGTGTTGATGAGGTGCTCAACATCATACCCTTCACGGGTCATCAGGTGCCCGCCACCTAGGTTTAACCACTTTAATTGACCAAGCCATTTGCCAAAACGCTTTTCAATGGCTTCAAGGGTGCGTGCAGTAGCAAAAGAATCACACTCACAAAGGTTGTGGCAGTGAAAACCTTCAATACCCGATAAGTCTACGCCTTCTAGCTCACTAGCACGTATGCCTAAGCGAGAACCTGGTGCAGCTGGGTCGTACAGTGGCGTATCTGCTTCTTGATGCTCAGGGTTTATGCGAAGGCCTAACGACACGCCTGCTAGCACGTCTTTATGCGCGTTCCACTGGGTCAAACTATTAAAGGACAGGTGATTAACAAGACCCGCCAATTCCTTTGCGTCATTAACCTTGTACGCAGGAGAATATGCGTGAACTTCTTTACCCATCTCTGCAGCAAGTTTCGCTTCCCAAACCGAACTGGCCGTTGCTCCGTGCAAGTACTGTTTGATGATGTCGAAGCAAGACCACATAGAAAAGCCTTTAAGCGCCAAGATAATACGCGCGCCAGATTCGTCTTGAACCCGTTTCATCAGCTCAAGGTTTTTAATTAATTTTGCTTCTTCCAGCACGTAGCAAGGAGAGGGAATATCAGTACGTTGAGTTAAATCGGTCAATGGGATAAAGCTCCAAAAAATAAAACGGCTTTCAACATTTATCAAACGCCTAATGTATTACATTACAGGTCGTAGCTCAAAACTACTCTGTATCCTACATTCCAGTAATTTGATCTAGATTTAAATAGTGGCGTTAATAAAAAAGGGCGCTTGAATTAAGCGCCCCGATATTTCAATTATTTAGTGAAAGGGCTACCTTCACATTCGAGTACGTGCCATGGCAGACCGTGCTCGTTAAGCATATCCATGAATGGGTCTGGATCGAATTGTTCCATGTTCCATACACCTGCTTCTTTCCATGTGCCGTTAAGCATAAGCGCTGCGCCAATCATCGCAGGAACACCTGTGGTGTAAGATACTGCTTGCGCGCCTACCTCTTCGTTACATTTCGCGTGGTCACAGTTGTTATAGATAAAGATAGTTTTTTCTTTGCCATCTTTAATACCTGTGATGTAAGTGCCAATGCACGTCATACCGCTATAACCTTCAGCAAGTGAGCCTGGGTTAGGAAGTACTGCTTTCAAGAACTCTAGTGGTACAATCTTCTGGCCTTGGAATTCAACTGGCTCAATGCTAGTCATACCAATACCTTCAAGTACACGCAGGTGGTTAAGGTAAGCATCGCCAAAGGTCATCCAGAAGCGTGCACGCTTAAGGGTAGGGAAATGCTTAACAATAGACTCTAGCTCTTCGTGGAACATCAGGTAAGATGCGCGAACACCAATGTTTTGATAGTCCAGATCTTCACGTACGCTTAACGGATCGGTTTCTTTCCACTCGCCGTTTTCCCAATAGCGACCGCGTTGGGTAATCTCACGAATGTTGATTTCAGGGTTGAAGTTAGTCGCGAAAGCCTGGCCGTGATCGCCGCCATTACAGTCTACGATATCAAGATAGTGGATTTCGTCGAAGTAATGCTTAGCTGCATATGCTGTGTAAACGTTAGTTACACCTGGATCAAAGCCACTGCCAAGAAGGGCCATAATGCCCGCGTCTTTAAACTTGTCTTGGTAAGCCCACTGCCACGAGTATTCAAACTTCGCTTCGTCTTTAGGCTCGTAATTGGCGGTGTCTAGGTAATCAGTATTAGTTGCAAGACATGCATCCATGATTGGAAGGTCTTGATATGGCAACGCAAGGTTGATTACTAGGTCTGGCTTTACTTCGTTGATAAGTGCTTCCACTTCTTTTGCGTTGTCGGCATCAACAGCGAAAACACCCTTAACGCGATCTGCACCTACTTCTTGCTGTAGCGCTTCACACTTAGATACCGTGCGGCTTGCTAAGTAAATTTCGTCGAAATGTTGCGGTAAACGTGCACATTTTTTCACAGTTACCGACGCAACACCGCCAGCACCAATAATTAAAACGCGAGACATAATAACTAATCCCTAATTTTGCTAATGAATTTTGGGCTGAATGCTAGCAGACCAATGGGATTTGGCAAGCAAAGACAGCCCATGACAGACAAAAAATTTTAATCGTAACAACGAATGTAAAAGGTATTGCACACCTACTAGCGGCCTACCTTTCAAAGCCCTCATTATTGACCGTTTATGGTTCACGCCGAGATACGTCGTTCAATAAAAGTTTGAGCTAATACGAAAGCAGACACGTTTTTAAAATTAATAACGTATCTGCAATTCTGCTCGGTTTAAAATATAAAGTCGCTCGAGTTTCAGCGGGTAACCGTATCAATTGGTGGCGATATGACTACCTTATCATCAACTTTGTAATAAGGGTAAAGAATCAAACGCTCTTCATGATTTGATGTAGCAGTGGCTATGGCAATGGCGTCGAGGGTTTTACTGTCTTGGGTATTAACTGCCGCAGCATAAACCAATACGCTGTAGCTGTTTGTGTCGGTGGTGGTATCGATAATTCGCCACTGAAGCTGCTCGATAAGCTGTGACTCTCGCTTTTGACCTTGTGTTTCGTCGTTGAAAATACAACCTACTCGGCCGTTTTCATAGATGGCCGCAAAGGGGTAAAACACATCGCATACGGGTAACATAAGCTCACATAAGCTTAGTGACTTCGACACGAGTACGTTTAATGGCGTTGGCAATGTAACTGGACGGTCGATCATAGCGCATCTCCTGTGAGTTAGCGTTGCTGGACACTTGCTAATACCTACGCTTACTACGTCACATTAGTTTAATATTCACCATTGCGATAGCTAAACATTACCATTTCATACTAAAAGATTAAGAGACTAACCTAGGGCCTTTTGACCTTTGTTGTACATTTTTGCAGCGGTCTGTGTGCCATCTAGACAAGGCGAATGTTTTTTATCGGTTGTTTTTCAACGCGACTTATTAGTTCAGCGATGAGGAAGTGGACTTTAGCTTTAAGGCGCTAAAAGTTGTTTTTGGTATTTCAGTGGTGTTGTTGAGTACCACTTTTTAAAGGCGTGGGTAAATGATGATTGCTCCTGAAACCCCAATAAATCTGCGGTATCAGCGATGGAGTGATGTTTCAGTAATTCGTTTAAGCGAGCTTTGCGCTCATTATTGAGAATTTGTTGAAAGCTGGTGCCACTTTGCTTCAATTTTCGCTGTAAGGTGCGCGGACTGATAAAAAGTGCATTGGCTACGCGTTGCTGATCGCAGCCTTTTAAGGTTGGATTGGCTTTTAAAAGCGCAACGACTCTGTGACTTATGTCTTCATGCTGATTGTCGGTGAACTGGCTATTGGCAAATTGAACACGGTCGCCGCCTTTGCTCGCCATTAGTTCTTCTTCGGTCACTTTTACGAGCGCACTAAACATCGCTTTGTTCTCGCTGGTAAATGGAATATGTAAAAGGTGCTGAGGAAAAATAATGGCGTTGGTGTTGGCGTTATCAACCACCTCACAATTGAACCACATCGCTAGCATGGCTTTTTCCGAATCGCTCAAAGGAAACGTAAAGGTGACGGCATTCAGTTTACAGGCAGAACCTAATATCTTGTAGACAGTTGCTACCCAGGCTGTGGTGTTGCGCAATACCATCTGCTTGCAATCGGCGCTTTTGGGTACCCACTCAACGCGGGTATTGTCAGGTTCGAAAAACACGCTAGTGGTGCCAATGTCAGCGACTAAAGCGTCAAAGCGGGTTAGCGCATTAATGGCTTGAGCTAAGTTTTCGCAACTTTCAACAAGATAACCCAGTACTCCGTAATCTTTCGCCTGAATATGTTTACCCAACTCAAAACCAAATAGCGAATTGTTGGTTAATGCGACCCCTTGGTTTAACAGCTCAACGTATACATTCATATCAACACGTGAAGAGCCAGACAGTGAGTCATGCTTTTGGGTAGTTAACGAAACATTGTCGGCATTAACGCCTAAGCTAACTAAATAGCTCACCGTACTTTGGATATAGGCTGAGGAAACTGATGGCATATGCTTGTCGCAAAATAACAAAAACACTGTCGCATTAACGCAAGATAAAATAGAAATGTCAATTTATGCTAGGGCCTGTTGACCTTTGGTGTACGAATTTTGGTCTAAATGGAAGCCTTTTAATCGCGAAACATTCCTGCAAGCCTAGCGGGCTAAGTTAAAGGACTGTGACAAAGAGTAAAAGGCTTCCATAACGACCCCTTCGGGCAGCGCCTTTGTGCCATCTATACTGC
>NZ_JACSOE010000037.1:0-41862 GCF_014349115.1 Alteromonas sp. BZK5
GCTTATTCATAATGCCGGCACCTTCAAACTAAAGTACGTAATCAAGATAGGTGGTAATAATGGCATCTTTAAAAAGCAGTGTCAGCCAACCCGCCACTGCGAGATAGGGACCAAAAGGAATTGCCAGCGACTTACCTTTGTTTTGAATCACCATTATGAGTATGCCTGCAATTGCGCCAACAAACGAAGAGAGCAAAATAATAATGGGCAAACCTTGCCAGCCCGTATAAGCGCCAAGTGCGGCGAGCAGCTTGAAATCGCCATAGCCCATGCCTTCTTTGCCAGTGGCAAGTTTAAATAGCCAATAAACAGACCATAAACTTAAATAACCCGCCGCTGCGCCAATAATAGCGTCGGTGGTGCCTACAAAAATGTGTTGCGTGCTCAACAGTAACCCCAACCACAGTAGAGGTAGTGTCAACTGGTCAGGTAATAGCATTTTATCTAAGTCAATAAACAGCAGAGCAACGAGTATGTAGGTAAACAATACGGCCCATAGTGCTTGCGATGTGACACCAAATTGATAGGCCGCAAACGTACAGGCTAAAGCAGTAAACAATTCAACCAGCGGGTAACGAACTGATATTCCAACTTTGCATTTAGCGCATTTACCTTTAAGGAACAGGTAGCTAATAACAGGAACATTTTCCCATGCGCGAATCTTGTGGCCGCAACTAGGGCATGTGCTGTCTGGTTTTACAAGGTTAAATACTTCCTCTGACGCCGTTGAGTTTTTATCGTTGGGCGTCGGCGCACCCTCGCTAAAATAGCTTTGGTACTCTTGCTGCCAACTGCGTTCCATCATAATAGGCAAGCGGTAAATCACCACGTTCAAGAAACTGCCAACCATTAAGCTTACAAAAAAGACTAGGGAATAGAATACAGCGGGGTAAAGCTGGCTGAGCGTAATTATCGCGTCCATGGTATGTGGTTCTTATAATTGTTGATTTTCGTTCTTTAGGTGCTGAGCTACGTTATACCACGTTACCCATCTGGAAAATAGGGAGGTACATAGCCACAATTAAGCCGCCGATTACCACGCCAAGTACGGCCATGATCATAGGTTCTAGTAGGCTGGTTAGACCGTCTACCATATCATCGACTTCAGCTTCATATATGGTGGCAATTTTACTGAGCATTTCATCAACCGCGCCCGACTCTTCACCAATGGCAATCATCTGCGTCACCATGTCAGGGAATACTTGTGTAGCGCGCATTGCAACGTGCATTGGCATACCTCCCGCCACTTCTTTACGCATGTATAAAATGGCCTCGCGGTATACCGCGTTGCCCGAAGCTCCGGCAGCGGATTCTAGTGCGCCAATAAGCGGCACACCTGCTGCGAAGGTCGTGGCTAGGGTTCGGGTAAAGCGCGCAATGCTGGCTTTTTTTAGTATCTCGCCGATAACGGGAATTTTTAAAATGTTGCGGTCTACCGTGTCCCGTAGCTTCTGGCTTCGCTTATAGGTGCGCATAAACATAAACCCAGCACCACCAATACCTATGGCGATAAAAATACCGTAGTCTTGTACAAATCGGGAAATAGCCAATACGAACTGGGTGAAGGCAGGGAGTTCTGCGCCAAAGCTGCTGAAAATCTCTTCAAACTGCGGCACAACAAATATAAGAAGGATGGTCGTAACAATAAAAGCAACAACCAAAACTGCGATAGGGTAAAACATCGCTTTTTTGATTTTTGATTTTAGTGCTTCGGCCTTTTCTTTGTAGGTCGCAATGCGGTCATAAATGGTTTCAAGTGCGCCCGACTGCTCACCGGTATAAACCAAATCGCAATATAAATCGTCAAAATATAGGGGGTGTTTTCTAAGCGCCGATGACAATGGATTACCCGCTTTTACCTCATCGGTTATTTCGCCTAAAAGCTTTCGCATGGATTGCTTGGCGTGACCTTGTGCAATCATTTCTAATGATTGAATTAACGTAACGCCCGCGCTCAACATTGTGGCAATTTGGCGAGATATTACCGAAATGTCCGCAGGGGTTATTTTTTGTCCACGTGCACCGAATAGGGGCTTACTAAGCTTCTTTACTTTGTTGGCTGAGATTCCCTGTCTTCGCAATAAATTTTTAGCTTCGGAAATTGTAATCGCAGATATTTCGCCTTTTCGAGACTGTCCGTGTTTGTCTTTACCTTGCCAAGTAAAAACTGATGCTGCTTTAGGCATACGTTGCTCCGATTCAAACGAAAAAGCCCAGCGAAAGCTGGGCTTTTTGAGTTACTAGACTTATGAAATTGGTACACAGCTATTTGAAAGTGTCACATCAGAGCACTGAATTTCCCACGTTAGTGCATTTCCTGCCACTGTCGGTACAAAGTTAACCGTAACGCTTGCCAAGGAGTAGTCTGCATGAGTAGTGACAACGATTGTGCCATCTGTTGTGTTTACGCCTACTACATCGGCAGTTGCTGTAATCTCTCCTGGAACACCATTTGCGGTTGCATCGCAATCTGCTAGTGCAGCAGTTGACTGATAGCATATTTCAACCGCTGTTTTTGCTGCTGCTGAAGCGTTCAATACTTCTGAGAAACGAGCTTTTTGCACGTAGTTTTGGTAAGCAGGCAATGCGATTGCTGCAAGGATGCCGATGATTGCAACAACAATCATTAGTTCGATTAGGGTGAAACCTTTTTGGTTTTTAGTATTCATATTCATCATGGTTTTCTCCGGGACGTGTATAACACGTAAAGTTTAAATCTAATTCAAATTGACGTTTATACCCGAGTCGTCCGTTTAACGCCCCTGGTACTTGATACTCAGTATAGAATTTTATTTGTTACTGACAAGTATAGGCGAATATACCTATGTCTAGCTTTTTCAGTATGACATGGTTCGCCGCACCTTGGCAGGCTTTATCACTTGAACTTTCGTATAAAAGTTAATGACTTAAGTGCGCATGTCTATCTATACACAAAAAGCATTATCGAGAAATGACTGAACAGAATGACGAGTAATCGTATTGTAAATTATACATCTACTTGGTGATTTAAAATCACTGTGCAACCTCAACCATTAAGGTCTCAGCAATTAAAGCCACAGTATAGGAAAGTGATAATTACGATAACGTAAATTTCACTGAAACACTTTAGCTTTATAATAAAACACGTGCAACAAAGAAGCCGCGTTATAAAAGTGGAAGTACAACGGGATAAGCAACACATTCGCTTACCTAATGTTAAATCCACCTATACAGCTTATAATTTGGCTCTTTATCTTTCTTACTCTGCTATGTCAAATTAATGCGCAGCGACAAATCAATGGCCTGAACGTGTTTGGTTAAAGCTCCAGATGAAATGTAATCTACGCCTAGCTTAGCGAGAGACGCCAGTCGTTCATCAGTAATGTTTCCTGATACTTCCAGTTTACATTGACCTTTGTTGAGCGCTACTGCCTGTTGGATCTGTTCGTTAGAGAAATTATCCAGCATGACAATGTCGGCACCTGCTCCAAGGGCTTGTTCAAGCTCGGTTAAACTCTCTACCTCTACTTCAACGGGCCTGCCCGGCATCATTGTTTTCGCTCGGCTTACGGCTTTCTCGATGTTTCCGCAAGAAAATATGTGATTTTCTTTAATTAAGAATGCATCGAACAGACCCACACGATGGTTTTGACCTCCACCACAACGCACCGCGTATTTCTGTGCATGCCGCAGACCTGGCAACGTTTTGCGGGTATCGAGAATTTTGGTGTTGGAGCCATCTAAAAACTTAGCGTAAAAGGCAGTAACAGTGGCGGTTGCTGACAGGGTTTGTAGGAAGTTAAGCGCCGTACGTTCTGCCGTCAATATCGCGCGAGCAGAGCCTTCCAAACTAACCAGTACGGTGTTGGCATCAGCTTTGTCACCATCTTTTACATGCCACGTTAGCGACACCGACTCGTCGATTAGT
Organism: Alteromonas sp. BZK5; assembly: GCF_014349115.1. Lineage (NCBI taxonomy): Bacteria > Pseudomonadati > Pseudomonadota > Gammaproteobacteria > Alteromonadales > Alteromonadaceae > Alteromonas > Alteromonas sp. BZK5. Next base: position 3,908 of record NZ_JACSOE010000037.1, read on the forward strand.
GCAAATGCTTGGTTTGCCCATGCGATTCCACAAACCACGCAAGGCTCTCGCGTAATAATAGTGGCTTTTGCATTAACGCTTTCATCTATCAGGTTCGCCGTAATGTCGTTTGCAGCATTTAATTCGCCGCCAAGATCTTCAATAAGCGCGTTCGATACTTGCTCTCGAATCGCTTGCATGTCTGGTGATGTCATCTTCATCGCTATGATCTATGCTATCTGTGTATTTAAAGGGTACGCAATATTAACCATTCTCCGCGCTGAGTAAACTCTAATTGGCGAAGAACACTCATTCCCAGCAATATATGGTCATCTTGCATACCGGGGTTTAAGTTTGCTTTTACATCGCGCACCACAATTTCACCAATGCGCAAAGTTTCAATGGTCGATTCGGCGACTCTTACAACGCCGTTAGCTGTGCTGGCTAACCCTTCTCGACCCGCTTTGAGTTGAAGCTTGTTAGCCAAATGAGCGGGAACGGCTACGTCAGTGGCACCCGTATCAACAAGAAATACGACTTCCTCACCATTAATATAACCTGTTGTCACATAGTGACCTTGGCGATTTTGCTTAAGTCGGACTTCGGTTTGTGAACCAATACGCTCTGATGTTGGTTCGCTATTTGGGTTAATTTGTTTTTCTAGAAGATCTGAGAAAATAAAAACCAGTAGACCAAAACCGCAAATCCAAGCAAGCGCAACCATCCATTTACCCGTTGACGCTGTCGGGTCTTGTTGTTCATTCATGCTTCTACCTTTCTTATAATAGTGGTGCACCGCTTTTCGTATCGCTAAATACTCGGCGTAATCTCTTAAGCAAAAGACTAACGTGCTGATTAGCTTGTTAGAATGCAATGTATAGCCCTATACACTTATATCCATATACAATGTAGGCTATTAGCCAGAAAATCAATTATCGAAGCAAATACTATGGTGCTTTACAACGAAGCAAAGTACACAGCAAGTCCGCATTATGATGCTCGTCCTGACAGCACAGACGTTAGCCTGTTAGTGATACACAATATTTCACTACCTCCTTCACAGTTTGGTACGCCGGGCATTCGCCAATTGTTTACCGGAACCCTCAATCCTGATGAACATCCCTTTTATAAAGAAATTGCTGGGTTACGAGTTTCCGCTCATTGTGTGATTTATCGAACGGGTGAAGTAGAGCAATTTGTACCCTTCGAACAGCGCGCATGGCACGCAGGATTGTCTTCGTTTCAAGGCCGCAGCCGCTGTAACGACTATGCTATAGGTATTGAACTTGAAGGTACTGATACGTTGCCTTACACCGATGCACAGTACCAAGCCCTTGGCGAACTCACTGATTTTATTACGAGATACTATCCTCGGATCACGTTAGGGCGTATCGTAGGCCATAATGATATAGCACCAGGGCGAAAAACTGACCCTGGTGCAGCTTTCGATTGGGCAAGATATAGAATGCGCGTTGCTGGGTTTAAATAATTTAACTAATCCGCACTGCAGAAAAAAGGAAACTCAATACCTATGATGTTAATGAGCTTGCTATTAGTTCTCAGCCTCGAGCGGTTGATAACAAAAACACCTAATTGGCATATTGAAAAGTATGCCGCTCAATATCGTGCTTTTCTTCAAGATAAAGGGTTGATTAAGTTTCAAGAAGGAAATGAAGGTGAGGAGGGGAGTAAAAAGGCCTCATCCACAGCACTTTATTTCTATCTTTTACTTCCCGCAGTAGTGCTGGGAGCAATTGAATACTGGGTACTTGGTGCATTTCTTACGTTTATAGAGCAAAGCATAATTTTGTTCATCTGTATTGGCTGCCCTGCATTGCGAGCCGTCTACAAGAGTTTTTTGAATGCTGCTGATCGAGGTGACCTTCAGGCGTGCAGTATGTACACCGACCAACTAGGGCATTGTGCAAGTCAAACAGACAGTGACGGAAGTGCGGGTACAGAAGGCAAAACTTTTGGCCAACACCTTACCTGGCTTAACTATCAACACTATGCCGCTGTGATGCTGTGGTTTATTGCTTTTGGTGCACCTGGCGCGCTGTTTTATAGCTTGAGTCGAAGCACAACCGAGGCATTGTGTGATGCAAATCACCCTTTAAAAGCCGCTGCGGGAAGATTGATGTTTGCGCTTGATTATATTCCTGTTCGCGTTACCGCTTTTGGCATGTTGATGATGGGACATTTCTCACGAGCGTTGCCTGAGTGGATTAAGTATGCACTTCAGTTCGATGTACCTGCATACGATGTGCTTACACAAATTTCTTCGAAAGCTGAGATTCTAACGCCTGATGAACAGCAGTTGCAGGCTGAAAATGCAGCAATAGAACCGAAGGTGCTTGTAAAGTTAGCAAAACGTAATGTTATTTTTCTTCTTCTAATAACATCAGCGCTCACGCTTGTAGGCAGTCTTGCATAGTCATTATTTTTAACATTTACTAGCCTACTTGGCTTAGAAGGGCGTTTGGTCTATTTATTAATTGTAGGTAGATCAGGCGCTTTGCCCCTATTAATGCATTCTCCCTTCCTCATCAGACCAGTTTGCGGTTACTGATTTTTCTTAACAAATTCAACAATAAAGCTTAACACCCAGCAAAAGGTAAATGCTTTGCTATGCTTGTGAGTATTTACCTCGAAATCGATCTGCCTTAAACTAGATAGGTAAAATGGTATTACCAATTGAGTTTGTGATTAAATATTCCACGATTATTTTTTACATTCACCGCTCTTATAACGTCGCTATTGTTATAGAGCAGGGTTTAAATAAAAGGATACGTAGCGCGCATGCGGCAGCAGCGAAAAAAACTCTCTGATGTGATTACCGAGCAACTCGAGTCAATGATACTCGACGGTACGTTATTGGCTGGTCAGAAATTACCGCCAGAGAGAGAGCTTGCGCTTGAATTTGATGTATCGCGACCTTCGCTTAGGGAAGCCATTGGTAATTTACAGGCACGTGGGTTGGTAGAACGTAAGCAAGGCGGCGGTACGTTTGTTAACCGCAACCTTAACTCAGCCATGACAGACCCCCTAATGGACTTAGTTAGCCAGCGTCCTGAAACTCAATTTGATTTGCTTGAATTTCGTCATGCACTTGAAGGGATGGCGGCGTATTACGCGGCACTTCGTGGTCAACCTGAAGATTACAACGCATTGAAGCAAGCATTGAACGACGTACCTACGCCTAAAGCGCACGAAAGCAAGCGTGCCCAAGCTGAGGCGCTAGGACAGTTTTATATCATTATGGCAAGAGCATCACACAATATGGTGTTGTTGCACGTAATGAGCACCATGCAAAGCATGCTGGTGGACAATATTGAACGAAACTTTGACATGTTGGCAGCGCACCCTGAAGCGGTGGAAGACATTGCTAAGCAGCGTCGTGAAATTGTAGAGGCCATTGCTTCTCGCGACCCTGAAGCTGCGCGTCAGGCATGTAATACGCATTTGGCGTTTATTGAAAAAACGCTACTAACCATTAATCAACGCGATACCCGCGTACAGCGTGCATTGCGACGATTAGAGATTTAGTTACTAGTCTTACTTTTTATAAGATAAGGGCTAGATAGCTATTCATTCGCAGAGGCCGGTCAGGTTTTTCCTGTGCCACTGCAAAAGCAGGTGAGCCAGATTGGGTCACTGTGAGTACAACGTAATTTAGTTTTCCTTCTTTTAGCGCCTTTAAGAGTAGAGGCAATGCTAAGGGAGGATTTTCTATATAAGCAAAAAATAGGATGGCACCATGTCTGATATGATGCACCAAGATGTAGATCCTCAAGAAACTAAAGAGTGGATTGATGCGCTTGAGTCGGTTTTAGAAGAGGAAGGCGTAGAACGCGCCCACTATTTACTCGAAAAACTTATTGATAAAGCACGTCGCAGCGGAGCGCATCTACCGTATGACGCAACTACTGCCTACATCAATACTATCCCAGCAGCGCAAGAGCCAAAAATGCCTGGCGACTTGACCATCGAAGCGCGCATCCGTGCGGCAATTCGTTGGAACGCATTGATGATTGTATTGCGTGCATCTAAGAAAGACCTAGAGCTTGGTGGCCACATTGGTAGCTTCGCATCATCGGCTATGCTTTACGATGTTGGCTTTAACCACTTCTTCAAAGCGCCTAACGAAAATCAAGGCGGCGACTTTATTTTCGCTCAGGGCCATATTTCTCCAGGTATTTATGCGCGCTCATATATGGAAGGCAACTTAACTGAAGAACAGTTAAACAACTTCCGCCAAGAGTGTGCTGGCGATGGTCTGTCGTCATACCCACACCCTCACTTGATGAAAGACTACTGGCAATTCCCAACCGTATCTATGGGTCTTGGTCCACTTCAAGCTATCTACACAGCGCGCTTCCTTAAGTATCTAACTAACCGTGGTATCAAAGACTGTTCAGGTCAGCGCGTTTACTGCTACATGGGTGACGGTGAGTGTGATGAGCCAGAGAGCTTGGGTGCAATTGGTCTTGCTTCTCGTGAAGGCCTGGACAACCTAACGTTTGTTATCAACTGTAACCTTCAGCGTCTAGACGGCCCGGTACGTGGTAACGGCAAAATTATCCAAGAACTTGAAGGTACGTTCCGCGGCGCTGGCTGGGAAGTAGTGAAAGTTATTTGGGGTAGCTACTGGGATGAGCTATTAGCTCGTGATAAATCTGGCAAGCTAATTCAGCTTATGGGCGAAACAGTAGACGGTGAATACCAGAACTGTAAAGCCAAAGGCGGCAAGTACACCCGTGAGAACTTCTTCAACAAGTATCCTGAAACAGCGGCACTTGTAGCGAACATGTCTGACGACGACATCTGGCGCTTGAACCGTGGTGGCCACGATCCAGTTAAAGTATTCGCGGCTTACCAAAAAGCGATTGATACGAACGATCGTCCAACGGTAATCCTTGCTAAAACGGTTAAAGGTTTCGGTCTTGGTGCATCAGGCGAAGCACAAAACGTAGCGCACAACGTGAAGAAAATGGACGTTGATTCAATCAAAGCGTTCCGTGACCGTTTCAATATTCCAGTAGCAGACGACAAGATTGCTGACCTGCCATACTTCAAGTTCGACGAAGACAGCGAAGAAATGAAGTACCTTCGCGCACGTCGTGAAGCTCTAGGCGGTTACTTGCCTTCTCGCCGCGAACAGGCTGAAGAGCAATTAGAAGTTCCAGAACTAAGCGCGTTCGATGCTATTTTAAAAGGTTCAGGTGACCGTCAAGTATCGTCAACTATGACGTTTGTACGTGTACTTAATGCGCTATTGAAAGATAAGAAAATTGGTAAGCGTGTAGTACCAATTATTCCTGATGAAGCCCGTACGTTTGGTATGGAAGGCTTATTCCGTCAGGTAGGTATTTATGCCAACGAAGGCCAGAAATACGTACCTCAAGATGCCGACCAAGTCGCTTACTATCGCGAAGATAAGAAAGGTCAGGTATTACAAGAAGGTATTAACGAGCTAGGTGCAATGGCATCGTGGGTTGCGTCGGGTACGTCTTACTCAACGTGTAACGCTACCACTATTCCGTTCTACATCTACTACTCGATGTTTGGTTTCCAACGTGTTGGTGACTTGGCATGGGCAGCAGGCGATAGCCAAGCACGTGGTTTCCTTTTAGGCGCAACTGCGGGTAGAACCACGCTTAACGGTGAAGGTCTACAGCACCAAGACGGTCATTCACACGTTCAGGCGAACCTAATCCCTAACTGTATTACTTACGATCCAACGTACGGTTATGAAGTCGCGGTTATCGTTCAAGATGGCCTGCGTCGCATGTACGGTAACAATGAAAATATTTTCTATTACCTAACGCTAATGAACGAGAACTATCAGCACCCTGCAATGCCAGAAGGTGATGATGTTGCTGAGCAGATCATTAAAGGTATCTACAAGCTAGAGCGTGTTGAAAATGACAAGTCTAAGCTTAATGTACAGCTAATGGGCTCAGGTACTATCTTGAACGAAGTGCGTAAAGCGGCCCAGATACTATGTGAAGACTACAACGTGTCTTCTGACGTTTACTCTGTGACCTCGTTCAACGAGCTAGCGCGTGAAGGTCAAGACGTTGCGCGCTGGAACATGCTAAATCCAGAAGCTGAGCAAAAAGTACCTTACATTGGTCAGGTAATTACGAAAGACGCAGGTCCTGCAATTTCTGCCACCGACTATGTGAAGAACTACTCAGACCAAGTACGCGCGTTCATCGAAACTGAATACCGCTGCCTAGGTACAGACGGTTTCGGTCGAAGCGATAGCCGTGAAAACTTGCGTACTCACTTTGAAGTAAATGCGTCATACATTGTGGTTGCATCACTTTACGAACTAGCTCAGCGCGGCGACGTTGAGAAGAAAGTGGTAGCAGAAGCCATTAAGCGTTTTGAAATTAACGCTGAAAAACTTAACCCACTTTACGCGTAAGCCAGATAAGGTATTTTACATATGTCAGATATTCAAAAGATTATCGTACCCGACGTAGGCGGTGACGAAGTTGAAGTTATCGAGCTATGTGTTGCCGTAGGCGACAACATTGAGGCTGATGAAGGCGTTGTTACTGTTGAAAGTGACAAGGCGTCAATGGACATTCCAGCACCGTTTGAAGGTGAGATTGTAAGCCTGTCTGTATCAGTAGGCGATAAAATCAAAGAAGGCGATGTGATTGGTGAAATGAAAGTTGCTGGTGGTGATAGTGCTGGTGAGAGCGCCGCTGAAGAATCATCTTCAGACGATGCTTCACAAGAAGAAGCGCCCAAGCAAGAAGAAGCACCAAAAGACGAAAGCAAGTCAGAAGCAGCGCCAGCTGCGTCTGGCAGCAGCGAAGTGATTGAAGTTGCAGTACCGGATATCGGTTCTGACGACGAAGTAGACGTAATCGACGTATTGGTTTCAGTGGGCGACACCATTGAAAAAGAAGATGGGCTAATTACCCTTGAAACCGATAAAGCAACCATGGACGTTCCTTCAACACACGCAGGTACGGTGAAAGAAGTATTCATCAGTACTGGCGATAAAGTGAAAGAAGGTACGGTTGTTATTAAGCTTGAAGTAGCGGGTTCAGGCTCGTCTTCAAGTGAATCGGCGTCTAGCGATGCTTCTTCTGAAGCGTCTGCACCGGCTGCACAGGAAAGTGCAAAGCAAGAGTCAGCGCCAGCGGCGTCTGCCGGTAGCGAGACTATCGAAGTTGCTGTACCAGACATTGGTGAAGACGGTGAAGTTGACGTTATCGATGTACTTGTATCAGCTGGCGATACCGTTGAAAAAGAAGACGGTCTTATCACGCTAGAAACTGATAAAGCGACCATGGATGTGCCTTCAACACATGCAGGTACGATTAAAGAAGTCTTTATCAAAGCGGGAGACAAAGTTAAGCAAGGCACCTTGGTTGTTAAGCTTGAGACCAGCGGTGGATCCTCTTCAAGTGCAGCTGAAAAGCCTGCTGAAGCGCCTAAACAAGAAGAGACTAAACAAGAGTCACAGCAAGAAGAGACTAAACAAGCATCACAGCAGGAAGCTTCGCAAGGTCGTTCTCCTGTGCCTCCAGCGCCAGAAGCCAAGAATACAGGTAAAGCACATGCTTCTCCTTCGGTTCGCCGTATTGCTCGTGAGTTTGGTGTAGACCTGACTCAAGTTAACGGCTCTGGTCCTAAAAACCGTATCTTGAAAGAAGACGTTCAAGCCTATGTGAAAGCTGAGCTTGCGAAACCTCGCACAGCAGCAGCTTCAGGCGGTGCGCCTGTGGGCGACAACGTACTTCAAATCGTGCCGGTTAAGCCTATTGATCACAGCAAGTTTGGCGAGATTGAAGAACAAAAGCTTTCTCGAATTCAAAAGATCTCTGGACCGTTCTTACACCGTAACTGGGCGACTATCCCCCACGTTACGCAGTTCGACGAAGCAGATATCACTGAAGTGGAAGAATTCCGTAAAGAGCAAAACGCTTACCACGCGAAGATTAAGTCTGGACTTAAGATCACGCCATTGGTATTCGTGATGAAAGCGGTAGCTAAAGCCCTTGAGAAATACGAAGTATTCAACTCATCATTGTCTGACGACGGCGAGAGCTTAATCATTAAGAAGTTTATCAACATTGGCATTGCGGTTGAAACACCGGGAGGCCTTGTTGTACCTGTTATTCGTGACGTGAATAAGAAAGGTATTGAGCAGCTGTCTCAAGAGCTTATCGACACCTCTAAGAAAGCCCGTGAAGGCAAGCTTAAAGCGGCTGACATGCAGGGTGGAACGTTCACCATCTCTAGTCTAGGTGGTATTGGTGGCACGGCGTTTACACCTATTGTAAATGCACCAGAAGTCGCCATATTAGGTGTGTCGAAGTCTGAGATGAAGCCTAAGTGGAATGGTAAAGAGTTTGAGCCGCGCTTAATGGTGCCGCTAAGCCTGTCATACGACCACCGAGTCATCGATGGTGCGGTAGGTGCAAGATTCTCTACTGAGGTTGCTGCAAACCTAACTGACTTACGCAGAATCATACTTTAAATAAAAGGTCGAAAAAGTTTACAATATCAGTAACATTTTCGACGATTTTATAAGCCCATTTGGTGGCATTTAGGTTATGCTATTACACAAAAGTAATAGCATGACCCTACAAGAACAGGATTGAGGTTCACAATGAGCGAAATTAAAACGCAATTGGTGGTACTGGGCGGCGGCCCTGGCGGTTATTCAGCAGCATTCCGTGCGGCTGACTTAGGTATTGAAACAGTTATCGTAGACTCACGCGACACGCTTGGTGGTGTTTGTCTTAACGTTGGCTGCATCCCTTCAAAAGCCCTTCTTCACGTTGCTAAAGTGATGAAAGAAGCGAAGCACCTTGCTAGCCACGGTGTATCGTTTGGCGAGCCTACCATCGATTTAGATAAAATCCGCGAATACAAAGACGGCGTTGTTAAGCAACTAACAAATGGCCTTAGCGGTATGTCTAAAATGCGTAAAACCAAGCATGTACAAGGCTTCGGTAAATTTACAGGCGCAAACACCCTAGAAGTAAAAAATGGTGACGACGTTACTACTATTACTTTCGAGAAAGCGATTATCGCTGCGGGTTCTGAGCCAGTAAGCCTACCGTTCATCCCAGAAGATGATCGTGTAATTGACTCAACTGGCGCACTGGAAATGAAAGACATTCCAGAGAAAATGCTAGTACTAGGCGGTGGTATCATCGGTCTAGAAATGGGTACTGTGTACGAAGCACTTGGCTCGAACATTGATGTAGTTGAATTCTTAGATCAGCTAATTCCAGCAGCTGACAAAGACATCATGAAAGTGTTCATGAAAGACTACAAAGACAAGTTTAACATCATGCTTGAAACCAAAGTGACTGCGGTTGAAGCAAAAGACGATGGCTTGTACGTAACATTTGAAGGTAAGAACGCACCTGCTGAGCCAGTGCGCTACGACAAAGTACTTGTTGCTGTTGGTCGTAAGCCAAACGGTAAGCTAGTTGGCGCAGATGCAGCTGGCGTAAACGTTGACGAGCGTGGCTTCATCAACGTTGATAAGCAAATGCGTACCAACGTTGACCACATCTTCGCAATCGGTGACCTTGTAGGTCAGCCTATGCTTGCGCACAAAGCAGTTCACGAAGGGCACGTTGCTGCAGAGGTAATTGCTGGACAGAAACACTACTTCGATCCACGCGCTATTCCTTCAGTAGCGTACACTGAGCCAGAAGTTGCTTGGGTTGGTCTAACTGAAAAAGAAGCGAAAGAGCAGGGCGTAAGCTATGAAACAGCAACGTTCCCATGGGCTGCTTCAGGCCGTGCAATTGCATCTGATGCAACTAACGGTATGACCAAGATGATTTTCGAAAAAGAAACGGGCCGCGTAATCGGTGGTGCTATGGTAGGTACCAACGCGGGCGAAATGCTTGGCGAAATCGGCCTTGCTATTGAGATGGGTGCTGACGCTGAAGACGTAGCATTGACTATCCATGCTCACCCAACGCTTAACGAATCAATTGGTCTTGCGTCTGAAATCTTCGAAGGAAGTATTACTGACCTACCAAACCCGAAAGCGAAGAAAAAGAAGTAATTTAGCTTCTTTTTTCGAATTATGAAAGAACCGCTCATTGAGCGGTTTTTTTATTAGGGCTTTGAATGTTTTAGAACCACTTTACCTGCGGTAACACAACGCGATGACGAACATGTTAAGTCTCGCCGAGTGAGTAGTTAACTAAGCAGGCTAGTATTAAGCCGTTTCTTTTCCAACCGCTACTGTGTCGAGTCTTTTGTCCATTTCATCATTGCTGGGCGTTTTCAAATGCGCTGGCGTAAATTCTTCGCAGTCCATATTACGCTGGTCCATAAAGCGCTTAACCGTTTCGGCGCAATAGGCTTTTCTACAGCATCGAGAGAGCAGCATTTCATGACGTTGTACACGCTCGCGAATAAATCTAACTACGAGTCCTCTAAGCCACTGTAAACCCGCGTCTTGATCCTGACGTTTGTGCCACATCACAGACAGCGGAGAGCTGACAATTTCTATTGGCGTTTCAAATACCGCCAGTTCCCCTGAGAAAATTTCTTTTTCCATTACCAAAGACGGTGCTACACAAATAAGGTTGCTCTCTTTTAATAACGGTGTAGCGTTATAAAACTGGTTTACTGACATTGCCACGCGGCGTTTAAGGCCTAAATTCGCCAGCACCTGATCTGTAGGGCCAGTCACATCGCCTGTAACAGAAACCAGAAGATGATCAGCCGCAACAAAGTCTTCTAAGGTCAATTGAGATTTTGCTAGTGGATGATCGGGGCGCATTACCACAACCCAGCTTGGGTCGAGAACATGTTCGGCATGAATAACAGAGCCAGGCTCCTGATATTTAGAGAAAGTGAGCTCTGCTTCAGCGTCTTTGAGTATTTTGTCGGTTTCCATGTCGTAATTAGGAATGGCATGGATATTAATACCTGGCGCTTCATTCTCAATCACTTTGCGTAGCGGCCCCCACACCATAGAAACGATGCTGTCAGTTGCAGCTATACGAAAGGTACGCTTAGCTGTTGCAGGGTTAAAGTCAGTTGGGTTAACGGCGACTTCGAGCTCGCCTAAAGGGCCCTGAATCTGACTCCATAAATTTTTAGCAAATGAGGTAGGTTGAATACCACGGCCGTCTTTAACGAACAGTTCATCTTTCCAGGCTGTACGCATACGAGAAAGTGCGTTAGATACCGCAGGTTGCGTCATCGACAGCCTGTCAGCTGCGCGGGTAATTGCACCCTCGGTCATGATGGCATCAAAAATCATCAATAAATTTAAATCATGTGGACGCATGGTTGTCTCCGGTGTCTATTGCGGACAGTCTACTTTCACCTATCGAACAATGAAAAAAGCTGCCGTTTACTGCGTTTTTGGCTATGTAATTTAACTGACATAGTTTAGTTATAGGTTATAGCTAAAAGCATTTATTTTCCAAATGAATGCGACGAGCGACACTGGTACACTATATCGCTGTAACCGTTGATTTCCCTAAGCTCTCGCTTTTTATACGGTTATTCTCATTTTCTCTGCGAAACCATTCTTCTAAATTTTTAAAAGCAGTTGTCTCTGTCAGCCCGATCTTCAATATATAACATCATGTGATGTGTTGCATATAAAAAGATAATTATTTTTATTGTTGGTGGCGATGCATAATGCGCAGCATCAAACTTTAGTTTAATTTTTAAGAGAATCTTGCAATGAAAACTTTTACCCGTTTATTGGCAATAGTAAGCCTAACTGCGCTTGTCGCTGCATGTGGTGGTGACAAGCAGGATCCAAGTCAATCAATGAGCGCTGACGCAAATGCTGGTGTTCCTGTTGATGTGGCAACGGTAGTGTCTCAGCGTTTAACCGAGTGGGATAATTTTACAGGTCGTTTAGAGTCTCCGCAAATTGTTGCGCTTCGCCCTCGCGTGTCGGGCTATATTGACTTTGTTGCATTTGACGAAGGCGAATACGTCGAACAAGGACAAACCCTATTCTTAATTGATAACCGCACGTTTAAAGCAGAAGTTGATCGATTGACTGCACAGCTTGCAGAAGCCAAAAGTCGCGTTCAGTTGGCTGAGCAAAACTATAGCCGTGCTTTTAAACTTCGTAAAACCCAGGCGGTTTCTGAAGAAGTTCTTGACGCCCGTTTAGCTGAGAAAAACCAAGCGCTTGCAAGCTTAAACCAAACGCAAGCCGCACTTGATGTAGCGCGCCTAAATCGTGGCTTTGCTCGTGTTGAAGCACCTATTTCTGGACGTATTTCTCGAGCAAACATCACTGAAGGTAACTTTGTTACCGCAGGACAAACAGAGTTGACTCGCATCGTATCGACCGACCGTTTATATGCGTATTTCGATATTGATGAGCAGACCTACCTAAACTATCTAACCGATAAATCAACGGCTTCAACAGCAGTGAGCGAGCAGCCGGTAGCGATGCGCCTTGCTAACGAGTCTGATTACGAACACTGGGGTCAAATTGATTTTATCGACAACCAGGTTAACGGTAGCACCGGCACACTTCGCGTTCGCGCCGTATTTAATAACGAAGAAGGTCGTTTAATTCCGGGGTTATTTGCACACTTAAAATTGGCAGGTGACACCGATGAACAGGGCATTCTTATTAAAGAGAAAGCTATCGGCACAGATCTTAATAACAAGTTTGTACTGGTTGTAAACGACGAAAGTGAAGTGGAATACCGCGTGGTTAAGCTAGGTGACAAAGTGGGCAGCATGCGCATTATCACAAGCGGTTTGAATGTAAACGACACCATTGTAGTTGATGGCTTACAGCGTGTTCGCCCTGGTGCCCAAGTTGCCGCTAACGAAGTGCCTATGGGTGATGAAGGTGCTCTGGCAAACTTATCTAGCTGGCAGTCACGTGTTGATAACGCAACACAAGTAACCCAAAACATGGCGCAGTATGAGGATGTTTTATCTGGTGGTTCATTTGCCACAGGTACAGCAACAGCAGGCCTTAAGTAATGAACATTTCGCAGTTTTTCATTAGCCGCCCGATTTTTGCGGGCGTGCTTTCCTTACTTATTTTTATCGGTGGTGCAATTGCTGTCTGGCAACTGCCTATCACTGAATACCCAGAAGTAGTGCCGCCTACCGTGGTGGTAACTGCGAATTATCCTGGTGCAAACCCAGAAGTTATCGCGGAAACAGTTGCAACGCCGCTAGAGCAAGAGATAAACGGTGTTGAAAACATGCTGTATATGTCATCACAGGCAACCAGTGATGGCCGTATGACGCTAACAATTACGTTTGCCATTGGTACGGATCCAGATGAAGCTACAACGCTGGTTCAAAACCGTGTAAATCGCGCTACGCCGCGTTTACCTCAAGAAGTGCAGCGCCTAGGTGTGGTGACTGAAAAATCGTCACCAGATTTAACCATGGTTGTGCACTTGACGTCGCCTGATAATCGTTATGACATGCTTTATCTTTCAAACTATGCTGATCAGTTCGTTAAAGACGAACTAGCGCGAATCAATGGCGTTGGGCAAGTGCGCCTGTTCGGTGCTGGTGAATTCAGCATGCGAGTGTGGTTAGACCCTAACAAACTGGCTGCGCTCCAGTTAAACCCTGGCGATGTGGCAGCAGCTATCGCCGACCAAAACCAGCAAGCGGCGGCAGGTAGCCTAGGTGCACAGCCTACGGGTAGCAGCGAATTTCAGCTGCTTATCAATGTGCGCGGCCGTTTAAAAGATGAAGCCGAATTTAAAAATATTATTGTTAAATCGGGTGAGAATGGTGAAATAACCCGTCTTAAAGACGTTGCGCGTATTGAACTAGGTTCAGAGTTTTATGCACTGCGTTCACTTATTAACAATAACCCTGCGGCAGCGGTGCCGGTTTTCCAAGCACCAGGCTCTAATGCAATCCAAATTTCAGATGACGTTCGCGCTCGTATGGCGGAACTGTCTAAGGCGTTCCCTGAAGGCCTTGAATACGAAATTGCCTACGACCCTACCGTATTTGTTCGCGGTTCGATTGAAGCGGTAATTAGTACACTTCTTGAAGCTGTATTGTTAGTTGTACTTGTTGTTGTACTGTTCTTACAAACATGGCGTGCGTCTATTATCCCACTTGTTGCAGTGCCTATTTCACTTGTGGGAACGTTCGCCTTTATGCAGCTAATGGGCTTCTCGCTGAATGCACTGTCGCTGTTTGGTCTAGTGTTGGCAATCGGTATTGTTGTGGACGACGCCATCGTTGTTGTTGAAAACGTAGAGCGTAATATCTCTGAAGGCAAAGCGCCGTTTGAAGCCACCGTACAGGCAATGAAAGAAGTAACCGGTCCTATCATTGCCACAACACTGGTACTTGCTGCGGTATTCGTACCTACTGCTTTCATGAGCGGTCTTACTGGGCAGTTCTATAAGCAGTTTGCGCTAACAATTACTATCTCTACGGTAATTTCTGCAATTAACTCGTTAACGCTTAGCCCTGCATTATCTGCATTACTATTGAAACCTCACGGTAAAGCGAATGACTGGTTAACCCGTTTAATGGATAAAGTGTTTGGCCGCTTTGTATTTTCACCGTTTAACCGTTTCTTTGACCGTAATTCAAAGCGCTACACTGCTGCTGTGGGTGGGCTTATCCGTAAGAGCAGTATCATCATGGTGCTTTACGCGGGTCTGCTAGGACTCACGTACTTCCAGTTTGCCAATACACCAACAGGCTACGTTCCGCCGCAAGATAAGCAGTATTTGGTCGCCTTTGCTCAACTGCCTAATGCAGCAAGCTTAGACAGAACTGAAGAAGTGATCCGTGAAATGTCTCGTATTGCTATGGAACACCCTGGTGTTGAAGATGCAATTGCATTCCCTGGCTTGAATATTAACGGGTTTACCAATAGTCCAAGCTCAGGCGTGTTGTTTGCAACGCTGACTGACTTTGATAAAAGAACGACGCCTGATCTATCTGGTGGCGCCATTGCTGCCCAGCTTAACCAGAACTTTGGATCTATAAAAGGTGCCTTTGTGGCAATATTCCCGCCGCCACCAGTAATGGGGTTAGGCACGATTGGTGGTTTCCGTTTACAGGTTGAAGACAGAGGAAACCTAGGCTTTGAAGAACTTGAGCGTGTAACGCAAGAAGTGATCGGCAAAGCGTGGGCACACCCAGCGCTTACCGATGCATTCACTAGCTTCACTGTTGCTGTACCTCAGCTCGATGTGGATGTAGACCGTGAAAAAGCGGTAAGCCAAGGTGTAAACATCGATACCTTGTTTACCACCATGCAGGGCTACTTAGGTTCGTTATACGTGAACGACTTCAACTTGTTCGGTAGAACTTACCAAGTAAATGTACAAGCTGATGCCCAATACCGTCAGGATATTGAGAACATTACCCAGTTTAAAGTGCGTAATGCACAAGGTGAGATGATCCCGCTTGGCTCATTCTTGAACATTGAGCACAGTGCAGGCCCTGACCGTGTTATGCACTATAACGGATACGTCACCGCTGAAATAAACGGTGCAGCAGCGCCAGGCTATTCGTCTGACCAAGCGAAGGCCGCTATTGAAGAAATACTGGCTGAAACGTTACCACTTGGTATGACTTACGAGTGGACTGAGATCACCTATCAGCAAATATTAGCGGGTAATGCATCAGCGTTTGTATTCCCATTAGTTGTGCTTTTGGTGTTCTTAGTACTGGCTGCACAATACGAAAACCTGCGTTTGCCACTGGCAATCATATTGATCGTTCCCATGACCTTGCTGAGCGCGCTTATTGGTGTGCAAGTTTATGGCGGCGACAACAATGTTTTTACCCAAATAGGTTTGATTGTATTGGTTGGCCTTGCAACGAAGAACGCTATTCTTATTGTCGAGTTTGCAAAAGAGTTACAAGACAAGGGGATGGACGCGCTTTCAGCCATTAAAGAAGCCAGTCGCTTACGTCTTCGTCCAATACTAATGACATCCATTGCTTTTATTATGGGTGTGCTGCCAATGGCGGTATCAACCGGTGCCGGCTCTGAAATGCGTCAAGCCATGGGTGTAGCAGTATTCTCAGGCATGATTGGTGTTACCGTATTTGGACTTATCTTGACTCCGGTATTTTATTACCTGATACAGCGTAAAGATTAACTCTCCCGTCTACCCAAGCGTTGCCCTCTTAAAGGGCTCTTTAGGCCACTCATTTGAGTGGCCTTTTTTTTGCCACCTTTGGTCAGCTTTTATCTCGTTTTTTGAAACCGAAAAGCTTATATTCGCTTGTATACTGGTGAAAACAGAAAGAATGGAGATTCGAATGAAAATAGGTGCGGCGATAGTAATGGCGATGGGCATGGTGGTTGCTGTGTCTTTACTTGGTGTTCAGGTGTCTTCCGCCATGAACGATATGCAAACGTGGGATAGAGTAGTAACCGTAAAAGGATTGTCAGAGCGAGAATACATTGCTGATCAGGTTATTTGGCCTATTCAATTTGTCGACGCGGGCAATGACTTACCTCAACTATATGAACATATTGAAAAGAATAGCCTTCAGGTGGCTAGCTTTTTAGAAGAGAAGGGCATTTCAGCAGAAAGCATTACTATTGGAAAGCCTGAAATAAATGACAAATTGGCGCAACAATACGGAAGTAGTGAAAAAGCGCCATTTCGCTACAGTGCCATTCAAACCGTTACTGTCTTTTCAAATGATGTTGAAAAGGTGCGAGCGCTTATGCAGCAAATTGGGGAGTTAATTAAAACTGGTATTGTATTATCAGACCAAAGCTACCGCGCTCAGCCCGACTATGTATTTACCCGCTTAAACGAAGTAAAGCCGGAAATGATTGAAGAAGCTACGCTCAATGCGAGAGAGGTTGCGGAAAAATTTGCCAAAGATTCAAAAAGTACGTTGGGCAAAATTAAGCGCGCTAACCAAGGGCAGTTCAGTATTTCTAGTCGCGACAGTCATCATCCACATATAAAGAAAGTGCGCGTGGTTTCTACTATCGAATACACACTTATCGACTAGCGCATCAGGCTTTCGAACATGGTGTAGCAGTCAACAGGCCGTATTTCGTGCTATGCTTTGTCATATCGAAAAGGCCTGCGAGTCGAATTGCTTAGTTTTAAAGCAGCGTGGCTTAGATGATTGGAATGCCTTACTGCTAATGTCTAGTGGCTAGATGTTGGAGTATGCGTTTTAATTTATATTGATAAAGCTAAAGCGTGGCCACTGTTGCTTGCTTGAAAATGCAGCCTAAGTGGTATTCGTTTCACCTTTTGAAGGTTATGCCACTGACATGACGGAACAAAAATCACAATCCCAACAGCTGGAGTTTTTTGAAATTCCAAGCCCATGCATTGGTGTGTGTGAGTCAGGTCCAAGGGGTTTCTGTAAAGGGTGCTATCGAAGTCGCGACGAGCGCCTGTACTGGCTTAAGGTTGATGATGCAACTAAACGTAAAATAATCAGCGCCTGTGCTCGGCGCAAAAAAGCGGTGCTGACGCGCGCTCGCAAGCAACAGCAAAAAGAGCTGGGGGAATCAATTGGGCAGTTCACGCTGTTTGATGATCCGCCAAGTTCAGAATAAGCGGCCTTGAGTTTGTAAAAAGTAGACTGAGAGTTTCTAGATGTCGTTAGATAAGTATGTTTCGTATGCCGCGAAATCATTTACGTTACCGGATATATGCGTGCGCCTGCGTTCAACATTAGACGATCCCCGTTCCAGCGCCGAGGATATTGGCGAGCTTATAAGAGCTGATCCCTCTCTTACCGCGAAGGTACTAAGGCTGGCGAATAGCTCGCTGTTTCGGTTTCCTTCTCAAGTAGAATCTGTTGCCAAAGCAATCAGTGTGATTGGAGGCGAAGCCCTGTATAACTTGGTAATTGCAGAAACTGCCAGCACAGCATTTAAACGCTTTGATACTAAGTTAATAAATTTAGACAAACATTGGTATGCATCAGTGTATTGCGGCATGGTGGCCAAAAGTCTTGCGATGAGACTTAACGTGCGCGGAGCAGAACGCTTCTTTGTAATGGGTATATTGCAAAACTTAAGTGAGCTGGTCGTGGCCAAGAAAGAAACTAAACGCTATCAGTCATACCTGAATGCTGAGACGAACGGGTTACCGCACGTTAATCAGTTGGAGCATTTCGGTTTTACGTTTGCTCATTGCAGCGGTATCATACTAGAAAATTGGCACTTACCTATTGGGTTGTACTATCCGGTAACGTTCATGAATGATGAAGCTAAACATAAATCTGATGTAGATATCTGCGTCCTGTGTTTAGCAAATCGAATTACGGTAAGTCAGTTAAATAAAGAAAGTTACGCTGACATTGAACTTTTTACCCCTGAGATAGCCAATACAGTAAGTCTCAACATGGAAGTGATAAGCAATTCAATTGAATACGCCGAACAAGAAACGGCAAAAACTGTGTCGCTTATTCACTGAGCTTTCGGTGCAACAACTTCGTTACTTTACTGATAATTAGCAAAATGTAGTAAAGCTCATCCAGAGGATTGGTATAACAAGCGTCGTACTAAGACGTAATCTAAAAACTATAAAGCTCAACGTAAATCAGATTATGTTCAAAAAAATCTTCCGGCCAAGCATTGTTGTTGGCATTGTTTGTTGCTGCGTGTGTGTGCACGCAAGTGCGAGGGATCTTATACAAACCCTCTATCACGCAGACTTCACGCCCGACACCGATGACGAAATTCCTCGTTTTACGCTAGACGGTGAACTAGGTGTACTTGTAAACACCGGAAACACCTCAGCTGCTAGTGTGAAAGCCGCGGTCAATGCGGACCATGAAACAGAAAATTGGAGCAGTATCTACTTCGCAGAGTTGCTCTATAAAGAAAGCGGTACGCCAACAACAGAGCGGGACATCAGCGCCCAGCGCTTTTTCACTAGCGCGCAGTTCGACTATAAACTAATGACGCCTGGTCGCCGTCTTTTTATGTACGGTGATTACGAAGACGATCAATTTACCGGTTACGATCACCGTGCTTCGCTGGCAGCGGGCTGGTCTCAGCGCCTCTGGCGCAGTGAAGACAGTGAGTTTCGCTATAGCATTGGTCCTGGCTACAGTTTTATTGAAGCTGAAGAAGATAATGAAAGCGTAGTCAACGATGGCATCATTGTAAGAGCGTCCGCCGAATACAAATACCACTGGAGCTCAGGTGCCAAGTTAAGGCAGTTTGTTAGCACTGAGGCGGGTGAAGAAAATATGAAATCGCGCTCAGAAACTTCGCTTTCAGCCAACGTATTCGGTTCACTGGCGATGAAGTTATCCTTCATACTAAACCATGAAACAGACACCGCCGAAGATGTCGCAGCCTTAAGCACAGAGACCTCCGTGGCGCTGGTCTATCAGTTTTTTTAGTCAATTAGTGTAAATTAACGGGTTATCTTTGGCATTTTACCGTGTTCGCATTGACTGAGAGCTTTGAAAATGTACACTGCGCACCGTTGTTTGCAGTGCTTGCCGCCTCGCGGCACTGTCTAGCAGATCTCTTTAAAAACTCGTGTTGTACCGCCTTGCAGTTCAAAAGGTATCGAGTACAACGAATGGACCGATAATCAATAGGATTGTTCAATGAAAAAGCAAGTGCTTGCATCTTTAGTTGCAATTTCTCTTTCTCCAGCCGCTTTCGCTCAAGACGATGAAGTTAAGCCTTTTACAATGGAAGGCGAACTAGGTTTTATTTCGACTTCAGGTAACACTGAAACCACGTCAATCAGTGCGGGTATACAGGCTCACCAAGAGCTTGAAAAATGGAGTAACGACTACGTTTTAAAAGGTCTGTACAAACAGGAAACTGTTCAACAAGAAAATGATGCAGGCGAGCAAGAAGATATCGAGTTTACTTCTGCACAGAAGTTCTTTGGTTCAGCCCAGGGTAACTACAAACTAGAAAATCCTGATAACCGTTTATTCGGCTTCGCTTCATATGAAGACGACCGCTTTAGTAACTTTAATTACCAATCAACTATTGCGGCGGGTTGGAACCAAAAAGTACTTGAGAACAAGCGCCACACCCTTGAATATTCAATTGGCCCTGGTTACTCATTCATCGAAACTCAGGATGGCGAAGATCTTGACAGCGTAATCGTTCGTGCGTCATCAGCTTATTCTTGGAAAATTTCAGATACGGCTAAATTTACGCAAACAGTAAGTACCGAAGTGGGTTCTGACAACACGAAATCTCGTGCTGAGTCTGCACTTACAGCTACAATCAGCGGTAACCTTTCAATGCGTCTTTCTTTCAAACTTGATCACAACACCAATGTTGACGACGACGTTGAAAAACTAGACACAGAAACTGCAGTTAGCTTAGTTTACAACTTCTTCTAAGCCTACCTTATATGCTCAGCGCACAGAAGTAGGGCTGAGCACTTCAACGCATTGAAGTAAAATCACAGGCATAAAAAAACGCTGCACATTGTGCAGCGTTTTTATTTAGTCTTAAAACAACTCTTCTTAGTGAAGAATACGTGTCTTAATTGTGCCGTCAATTTGCTGAAGCTCCGCAAGTGCTTCATAACCACGGTCTTCTTTAACATCAACTACTACATAACCAATTTCTGCGTTAGTTTGTAGGTACTGGGCTTCGATGTTGATGCCTTTTTCTGCAAACGCTTGGTTAATCTGAGTAAGAATACCTGGCTGGTTTTTGTGTACGTGAAGTAGGCGTGAACGACCAGTATGTTCTGGCAGTGACACTTCAGGGAAGTTAACGGCTGACAGCGTTGAACCGTTGTCGCTGTACTTCGCGAGTTTACCCGCCACTTCAATACCAATATTTTCTTGCGCTTCTTGCGTGCTGCCGCCCACATGCGGGGTCAGAATGACATTATCGAACGCGCGAAGCGGCGACTCGAATTCTTCAGTATTAGATTTAGGCTCAACCGGGAATACATCAATAGCAGCGCCGTTTAGTTGGCCGCTTTCCAATGCCTTCGCAAGCGCATCGATATCTACCACAGTACCGCGAGACGCGTTAATCAAAATGCTGCCTTTCTTCATTTGAGACAGTTCTTTTTCACCAATCATATCTTGAGTTTGTGGTGTTTCAGGAACGTGAAGTGAAACAACGTCAGAGGTATTAAGCAGCTTTTCAAGCGATTTTACTTGGGCAGAATTACCTAGCACAAGCTTGTCTTCGATATCGAAAAACTGAACGCGCATACCTAGGTGTTCAGCAAGAATACTCAGCTGTGTGCCTATATGACCATAACCAATGATACCAAGTGTCTTACCACGGGCTTCATATGAGCCGACTGCCGTTTTTTCCCACTCACCGCGGTGAGCCTTGGCATTTTTACTCGGCACCTGGCGAAGTAAAAGGATAATTTGGCCAAGTACAAGTTCTGCAACCGAACGAGTGTTAGAAAATGGCGCGTTAAACACGGGAATGCCGCGGCGTTGGGTGGCTTCAAGATCAACTTGGTTGGTGCCAATACAGAAACAACCGATAGCCACAAGCTTTTGTGCTGCTTCAACTACCTTCTCTGTAATTTGAGTGCGCGAGCGAATACCAACAAAGTGGGCGTCTTTAATTTTCTCAATTAACTCGTCTTCAGGAAGAGAGGTCTTGAGAAATTCAATGTTGCTATACCCATTGCTTTTTAGTGTCTCCAAAGCACTTTGGTGAACACCTTCCAACAACAAAATTCGGATCTTATCCTTCTCTAATGAAACTTTGCTCATGAACTCGCTATCTCTCACTGATGTAATTTTGGTTTGCTTGCACCGCCAATCCAAGACTCTCAGAAACCTGCCAGTATTAAACACAAAGCTGTGTGTAACCTGGGCTACAACGACATCGCTTTGCAGCTCTGAAAGCCTTGCTTGGGCGTTATTGCTACCAAGCTTTTATAATCACGTTGATTGCTTTCGTTGTTAAGGAATTGGCCTTAACTAACGTAAAAGTTGAGACGCTTAGTGAACTTCTTTTAAGGACATCTAGACGTCTAAACGGAAACTAACAGAAAACGCGTTAAGTTGAAAGTAGTATTTTGTATAGCTTTTCACCGCACTATACGTCTTACTCAGTTATCACTTAAAGGTTTCAACACCACTATCTGTAGCACTTAGCACTATGTCCGCGCCTCGTAGTGCGAAAATGCCGTTCGTTACCACGCCAGGAATGTTATTTATTTTTTGTTCTAGCTCACGAGGATTCAGAATCTCAAGGTTGTGAACATCTAAAATAACGTTGCCGTTATCGGTGACAACACCTTGTCTATATTCAGGATCGCCACCAAGCTTTACTAGCTCTCGTGCTACGAAAGAGCGAGCCATGGGAATAACTTCAACAGGAAGGGGGAACGAGCCCAACACAGGAACGCGCTTGCTTTCATCAACAATACACACAAACGTGGTCGCCGCACCGGCTACAATTTTCTCGCGAGTGAGTGCTGCGCCTCCGCCTTTAATCATATGCTTGTGTTCGGTCACTTCATCGGCACCGTCGATATAAACCGATAGATTGCTGACTTCGTTTAACTCGAATACCTCAATGCCTAAGGCTTTTAAACGCTCGGTAGAGGCTTCTGAACTTGATACTGCACCTTCAATTTTGTGTTTAATTTTACCGAGTTCTTCAATAAAGAAATTTACGGTAGAACCTGTACCCACACCGACAATGCTGTCTGCTTCAACATATTCGATGGCTGCTTTGGCTACGGCTTGTTTTTTTGCGTTCTGATCCATGGTCATTCTCCGACTTATTGTGTTCGCAAGTGTAACTTATAAGCGCACGTGAACCCACAAGTTCGTATGTTCAATTTGTTATAATGACTATCACGGTTTAGTGAATTGCAGTGTGCGCGAGGGCGTCACGATGGCATCAAGGGGGACATCCCATGGTGCAACGGGCAGAGCATCTACTTCTTGAATGTCGTGGGCAATACCCACTAACTTGGGCGCTTTACTACCCGAAAATGAATGTGAATCTGGCGCGCGTTGGGTAAAACTCAAAGTTCGGTCGTAGTAGCCGCCCCCCATACCCAGGCGATTGCCGTTTACATCAAACCCTACAAGCGGCATAAGAATAACGTCGCATTGCCTAACAGGAACGACGTTTTCACACGACAATACTGGCTCTTCAATGTTGTACTTATTCTTCACCAATTGAGAGTGCTGGGTATAAGACAAAAATAACAAATGTCCTTTACATACGGGGTGTAATACAGGTAGAGCGAATTTTTTATCATGTGAAGACTGCCAAATAGACTCGATAAAATAGGTTAAATTGACCTCGCCATCGTTAACCAAATATCCGGCTATGGTCGTGCTGTTATCAAGAAAGGGCAGTGTACGTAGTCGTGAAGCAATGCGCTTAGCGGCGTCCGTATGTTGCTGGTTAGTTAACCCTCGGCGTGCCTCGCGAAGCTTTTTTCTAAGCTGAGCGCGGGCCTGTATGTCTTCTATAGAAACGCTTGTTTGTATGGATTGCGACGGCGCAATCTGCGTTGGTTTCATTGCTAAAACTGGTGCTGAAACCGTTTCCGTTGAATTAACCTTGTTAGACGTCAACGATCTAGAAGTACCGCTTCCTGAAGATGAGGGGGACATGGTAGAGGAGTTCTCCTGTCTTACAATTGAGTTAGCTTATACTACCACGGCTGTTAAAAAGGTTTGTTGAGCCAGATAAAGATGACTCAGGTAAAATCACTTTGGTAAAACTACTTAGACAAAACTATTTAGATAAGGCTACTTAAATAAAACAAATAGAATCATTGGTCTGGATGCCCTAAATAGTGATTGAGCACACGCACCAATTCACTACTATCTATGGGTTTAGTGAGTACGTCATCAAGACCTTGTTCTCGCAAATATTCAGGCTGGGTAATGACATCGGCCGTCAATGCAACAATAGGCAAGTTTGGCTTAAACCCCTTTATTTTTACTGTTGCTTCATCGCCTTGAATACCTGGCAAATTAAGATCCATAAGAACTAAGTCGACGCGATTAGACTTGGCGTATTCAACGCCTTCCTCGCCAGTGCTTACCACAGAAAGCGACACGCCCAGTTTTTCAAACAAAGTTTGAATAACCACTTGGTTTATATAGTGGTCTTCAACTACCAATACATTTACTGAGTTATCTATGTTTACTTGGGCAACAAAGCTGCGCGGTTGTGCCTCAACGAACTGGTTTGCGCTTAGGGCGTCGGCAGGTAAGGTTACACTTATTCGGGTACCGTGATTCAATTTACTACTAACTTTAATAGACCCGTCCATGAGCTCAATAAGACGCTTCGATATATTCAAGCCTAAGCCGGTTCCACTTATCTGATGGGCGTTTTCCATTCGCTCGAAAGGTGTAAAAAGTCGCTTTTGATCGTCATCGCTCATACCAATGCCTTGATCAATGACATTAAATATTACCTTGCCGCTTTTGTATTTCAACTGCGCTTTTACAGACTTGCCGTGATTAGTGAACTTAATCGCATTCGACAGCAAATTAAGCGCAACTTGACCAAATTTGGTGTCATCGAAAAACAACGAGTCGGGCACAGCGTCATCAATACTGGTGCTAAATACGATACCGCTGTCTTCAGCGCGGATCTTAGTAAGCGAAAATAAGTGGGTGAAAAAGTCTTTGGTATTCACCGCGCGTGGCATCACACGCATTTTCCCCGCTTCTATCTGCTTTATATCTAAAACAGAATTTACTATTTCTAAAAGCCTTTCACCGCTTTGGCTTACATGAGAAAGCGGGGTGGTAAATGACGAGGGTAAATTTAACTTTTGGGCTTCGCCTTCAAGCAACTGACTAAACGTATTTATGGCATTAAGCGGTGTTCTAATTTCGTGGCTTACGTAAGAAAGAAAGTCAGACTTGAATTGACTGGTGCGCTCAAGCTCTCGGTTTTTCCGCTTTAACTCTAAATGTGCTACTACCGATTTACTTAAGGTTTGGAGCGAGGCTTTTTGTGTTTCGGTTAGCTTGCGTGGTTTGCTATCAATGGCGCACAGCGTGCCAATTGCATGACCAGACGGGGTAATCAGTGGTGCGCCGGCGTAAAACCGAATATCAGGCGCGCCAGTCACCAGCGGGTTATCGTGAAACCGGGGGTCTAACGTAGCGTTAGGTATTTCAAACACATCGCTTTGCAAAATAGCATGTGAGCAAAACGCGATGTCTCGTGATGTTTCTTCTGCGTCTAAACCTACTCTTGATTTAAACCATTGGCGGTTTGGATCAATGAGGCTGATAAGCGCAATAGGGGTTTCACAAATTTGAGAGGCAAGGGCTGTAAGGTCATCAAAGAGTTGTTCAGCTTCAGTATCAAGTACGTCGTAGCTGAGCAGTTCGGCAAGACGTTCATCTTCATTTTGAGGGGGGGGGCGCCGTTTTCATAACCGTTGAGTTTAAACCTAGCTTTAAATAAAATAGGGATTGTGTATTAACAATCCCTTAAACATATCATAGAGCGTAGGTGTCTATGAATAGTTGTTCCAGCTTTTTGTGGTCAACTTTAGTCGCTACCTTTATGGTATTTGCTTCATTCCATAGTGGACTCGGTGTTGTACCTTTAGGCGCAACCACGGTTTGCCCTCTATCTAGTGTCCCTGTTCCAACGCGCACATGACCTTCAGTCAGTTCAAATAGTTCAGGGTGGCGAAGGTGGGCAATCGGGAATGCATCGTGGAAGAAACACACGCGGTCTTCACGGTTTTGCGAGTAGAAATCCATGTAGAACTGGGCGCTTTCTTTCACAAAACCACCAAGGGTATTGTTTTTCTCTTCAAGCTTTTCAACAAAGGCTGGCGAGAACGGCGTGAAGTTTGTTACGTCCAAACCAAACATGGTCAGTTCCCAGTCTGCTGCGAAAACGATTTCTGCTGCATGTGCATCGTTCCAAATGTTCGCTTCAGCTACCGGCGTAACATTACCTGGTACAAACGCTGCACCACCCATAATGCTAACGCCTTTTACCAACTTAGGAAGTTCTGGCTCAAGACGAAGTGCAAGGGCCAAGTTACCTAGTGGGCCAATAGCAACAATGGTGATTTCACCCGGGTATTTACGCGCCATATCAACGATAAACTGCGCAGAGCTGCGTGGGTCAAGCTCGGTTTTAGGCGCTTCAGGTTTAATATGACCGAAGCCGTGCTCGCCGTGTACGAAGTGTGCGTACGTTGACTCTGGGCCAACCCATGGCATGCCAACACCTTTAGTTACAGGAATATCTTTACCTGCAATTTCGCAAAGTGTCAGTGCGTTTTGCGCTGCCATTGTTACTGGAACGTTACCGTAAACGGTCGTTAAGCCAAGTACTTCAATGTCTGGAGACTGAAAGGCGAAAAAGATCGCCATTGCATCATCAATCCCCGGATCCGTATCTAATATGATCTTATGTGCCATCAATTTATCTCAGTGCGTCTTGCTAGTTGGCGTGTTTCGCTAAGAAACGATCCACTTCTTTTTGTGTTGGAATACTCTGCGCTGCGCCCTCGCGTGTTACCGCAATGGCTGAAGCTGCACACCCGCGACGCAATGCTTGTTTAGCATCGGTGTGGTTGCTGTATGCAGACAGGAAATAACCGATAAAGGTGTCACCAGCTGCGGTGGTATCTACCGCGTCTACAGAGAATGCTTTTACTTCTACAACATCGTTTTTGCGCAGCATCATTACACCCGCTTTACCCAGTGTAATAATAACTTCGCTGTGTGACCACTGCTCTTTGAACGCTGTCACAATATCTTCAAGTTCTTCTTTACCGGTAATCGCAGCAGCTTCGGTTTCATTTACAATAAGTAAATCTACACAGTCTAACGGAAGCTGCTTAACCGACTCGCTCATAGGCGCTGGGTTAAAGGCTACTTTAAGCTGCTTTTCTTTCGCTTGGCGAAGTACTTCTTCAATGCTGCTTGTTTCATTTTGGGTTAGTACCCAATCTGAAGGACGCGTATCGTCTAACGCTTGCATTACGGTTTTTGCGGTAATGGTTTGGTTAGCACCACCAAATAATACGATGGCGTTTTCACCGCTAGGCGTGACTTGGATAATCGCGTGACCTGAAGGAACTTCTGAGCACTTTACGCCACGACAATCAACACCCTTCTTAATAAGAGCTTGTTTAAATGAGGCGTCGTTTTCGTGAATGCTGCCGACGTGTCTTACGTCTGCACCTGCTTGCGCTAAAGCAATAGACTGGTTTGCACCCTTACCACCTAATAAGGTTTGATAATGGGTAGAAGCCAACGTCTCACCAGGTTGTACAAAGTGATCTACCTGATAAACGTGGTCAATATTTATAGAGCCAAAATTTATTATTGCCATTTCTTCTTCCGTCGAAAGAGGGCGCTTCCCAGAATGCCGCTGTCCATGTTTCGCCCGTGAACCGAAAAGTTCAGGGCGGAAGTATCACAATTGCCGTAGGCTTCTCGATACGCGTCGAGCTTGCACAATAGCAGCTGTTTCAACTTCCTTGGTTTAAAGCATCGGCCAGGGACATGAATGAACTAGCAAACATCCCAGGAAACATTGTTGTTGTATTAACGCAACAGGGTATAACAAACGCGAGATCCAGTGAAGAGGATCACCTAAAGCGCTTTATAACTATTTTGCGTGGTGATTATAAAAGCGGTAAAAAAATATTACTTTTCTTGACCAATTGGTCAGCAATTATACACGCATATAAGAGAAGCTCAATAATAACCAATCAGCTATTCAGGCATTAGAGGCTAATGAACGTTGTCACGCTGTTGCTAAAGGAATTCCGTATCCAACACCAGCGATCTTAGATGAAATCTGACGATGTTGCTAGCCGTCCGGCAACGAATTTAGCGAAATAGCCGCAAATTAAACATTGTTTGAACAGTGAGTAAATAACGTTTAAGTACCGTTGTGTAAAGTGTGTACGACACAGTGTTGGTAGACCTTGAATGTACTTTTGCTGTTTGTTCAAAGTTAGAGCAGTGGCAGGTCAAAAGGAGGCGTTACACATTGATTTTTGCTAGTATTAACTCCATCAAGAGATGACAGTGACGTAAGTCGCAGCCAAAATAGATGGTAATTAATCGCTATATAAAAGTGGCGCCTGTATCTCAAACTATTCAAAACAAAAGAGAACAATTCGTGGAAAAACAGCTCGATTACGATAGCGTAAGTAATAAATTGTCTCAGCAAGGCGTAATTGTTGATGCTGCAGAAGTGCATGGCATTCTGTGCGGTATGCTTTGCGGAGGCATGTCGCTTACCGACCAAAAATGGCTAGAAGCGTTGAGTGAAACCATTAATCAGGGTGATGCGTTTAGCGACCCTACCCAGCACCTTTTAAATAGTCTTTTCAATCAAACCTGTCAGCAGCTTCTTGAGCCTGAATTCGCGCTCAATTTGTTACTTCCTGATGATCAAGCGCCTATCAACGATCGCGGTGCTGCGCTAATAAACTGGGTGCAAGGTTTCATGCTTGGGTTTGGTCTACACCAGCAAGACCTTATGCAATGTTCTGACGACGTAAAAGAAGCACTTGAAGACTTTTCAGATATTTCACGTATGGAAGAGCCAATGGACGCGGACGAAGAGTCTGAGAAGGCGCTGTTAGAGGTTGAAGAATACGTGAAAATTTCAGCAATTTTATGCTTCAGCGAACTGGGCCAATCACTTCTAGATGATCAACAAGACACGCCATCCGTACACTAGTAATTAACTGAAGATATTAAAAGTGGCCGTAAGTCGCCACTCGTTTTAACGAGATTTTTTTAGGGTTTTCTCTTTTATGATTAGTGCGCAAGAGTTTATCGCCAGGCAGGACCGACTGCTTGCACAGTGCGAGCCAAATAGTGTGTGTATTGTGCCAGCAGCAGGTATGGTAACCCGAAGTCGCGATACCGAATATACATTCAGGCAAGATAGCGACTTTTGGTATCTGACAGGATTTGAAGAGCCTAATGCTTGGTTGATATTGTCTAACCACCCTCGTTACGGTGAAAGTTATCGTGCAATGGTGGTACAAGAGAAAGACAAAAGTGCAGAGATTTGGCACGGCAAACGCTTAGGAGCCGAAGCTGCACTTGCCCGATTTAGTCTAGATGAAGCGTTTGAGTTGCAAGAACTTGAAGAAGCGCTGTTAGCGTCAATTCAAGGTCAAGACAACGTGTACTTTTCGTTGGGTCACAAGAAAGACAATGACCTGTTATTTTCTGAAGCGCTAAACACCTTGCGCGATGCGCCTAAAGAATCACTGGCACCAAGGGCGATTCACGACTTACAGCCTATTTTACACGAAATGCGTTTATTCAAATCAGCGTGTGAAGTGGCCATGATGAAAGCGGCGGGTGAGATAAGCGCACGTGCGCACAAGCGAGCTATGCAGTTCGCCGCGCCTGGTTGTTACGAGTACCAGCTAGAAGCTGAAATTCACCATGAATTTGCGATGGCGGGAGCCCGTTCACCTGCTTATAGCACTATTGTTGGAAGCGGCGACAATGCGTGTATTTTGCATTACACGCAAAATAACGCGCAGGTAAATGACGGTGACTTGATCTTGATCGATGCAGGTGCTGAATATCAAGGTTATGCTGCGGATATCACGCGAACGTTTCCTGCAAATGGAAAGTTCACGCATGCTCAGCGCGAAATTTACACCGTTGTATTAAAAGCGCAAAAAAGCGTGCTAGATATGTTAGCGCCCGGCGTTACTCTGTCACAAGCCATGTTACATAGCGTAGAAATTATTACTCAAGGTTTAGTTGACCTTGGCGTTCTTGAAGGTAGTGTGGCACAAAACCTTGAAAATGAAACGTGGCGTCAGTTTTACATGCATGGTTTAGGGCACTATTTAGGTCTAGATGTGCATGATGTAGGCAACTACAAAATTGACGGTGAAGACCGTCCGTTAAAGCCTGGCATGGTGATCACTGTTGAGCCCGGCATTTACATTAGCCAAGACAGCAACGTGCCGGAAAAATACAAAGGCATTGGTGTAAGAATTGAAGATGATGTGGTGATTACTGCGACGGGTGTCGATATTCTTACCGCAGATGTGCCAAAAGACATTGATGAGATTGAAGCACTTATGGCTGAAAGCAGAGCCTAGTTGTCAAAATTTGCTAGGTTTACCAAGGTTTGAAAAACTGCGATAAGTGTGAAATACGGAACTTTGGTTCAAGTTACCGGTTTAAACTACCAGTTTAAATTACGCTAAAAACTAGCCTTTAATATAAAGAAAAAAATCTCAGAATTAACGCTTTTAATAATTAGAGCCTCTGGACGACAGGAATATAAAAACAGTGGAATCGGCAGCAGCGGTTGATGTAGTAATTATTGGTGGTGGTATTGTCGGTACTGTATTAGCCAAAGCACTCGCAGAGAAAGTATTTCCTGCAAACAGCTCTGGCTTATCTGTCACCCTAATTGATGCGGCTGACCCAGAGCAAACCAGTAAAAGCTTAGTCGACTTTAACCCTTTTACCGACACCCGAGTGATTGCCTTGGCAAGACGTACTGTTGAAGAACTGTCTCACATGGGGCTAAACCTTGATGATGTAGCTAAGCAGCACAACGGTGAGTTACCTCCTCAAATTAAGCATATTGAGGTTAGTGACAAAGGGCACTTGGGGCTATTAAACCTTCAAAGCAGTGACTACCACATTGACGCGTTTGGCCAGGTGGTGAGCTTAAGCGCACTAACGCGATTGGCGGCAGGTGCAACCTCAAGCTACCAATATATCGCACCTGCCAAGGTAACGAACGTAAAGCAGCAGTGCAATTATGTAGAGGTGCAGCTAGATAGTGGGCAATCGCTTACCACAAAGTTGCTGGTACTGGCCGATGGCGGTCGTTCAGGATTAGCTGACCAGGTGGGCATTACAAAAACAGTCAATGATTATCATCAAACGGCCATTGTCTTTAACGTTCACACTCAGCTCCCTCATGAAAACAGAGCTTACGAGCGTTTCACCCAAAATGGCCCGTTAGCGTTCCTGCCTTTCGACAGTGAAATCGATGATATCAAGGCTAGTGGAAACGGCTTTTCAGTTGTATGGACTGTAGATACTGACGCCGCAAAGTCGTTAATGGCATTAAATCAACGCGCATTTATCAAGGCCCTACAGGAAGCATTTGGCTATCGACAGGGCAAAGTACTGAGAGTCAGTGAGTTGGCAAGTTACCCGTTAGCGCTTACTAAAGCCCAGCAAGTTGCTAGTCATCGCACAGTGGTGGTAGGCAATGCGGCACAGGCGCTACATCCTATTGCAGGGCAAGGCTTCAATCTAGGCTTACGCGACTTAAGTACTTTAGTGTCTGTGCTGCAAGTGTCAGCGGAAAAGCACGGCGAGCATAATTCATATGAAGAGAAAAACGATACAATCGCATCCGCTAATTTCGATGCAGGCGCTTTTAGTATTACTCAGCATTACGCCAATTCGCGTAAGAATGACAGGGATAACACGATAGCCCTGACCGATACGCTAGTTCGCACCTTTTCAAACCAGTATTTTCCAACGGTAATTGGGCGCAATGTGTCGTTATTGGCATTAAGCATGATGCCCCAGGCGAAAAAAGCGTTTGTTAAACACACGACGGGCTATGGCGAAACACCACTAAGAAAAAGAGATAACAATGCAGCATGTTGATATAGCGATAGTGGGCGGCGGAATTGTAGGGCTAACCCTTGCAGCGGCGCTTAAACACAGTGAATTGAGCATAGCAATAGTCGATAAAGCGGCGTGTTATCAGACTCTGGACGAGAAGCCAACGGCGAGAGTGAGTGCCATAAACCAGGCTAATATTAAAGCGCTTCAACAGTTTGATGTGTGGTCGCATTTGCAGCAAGACCGCGCCAACCCTTACACCGACATGCATGTGTGGGACAAAGACAGTTTTGGCGACATTCACTTTTCATGCGATGAAATGGGCAGTGATGCGCTTGGCGTGATTGTAGAGAATCAAGCTTTAGTCAATGCACTGTCTAAATCTGTGGAAGCGCAGCCTAACGTGGAGATGATTACCGCGGGTATTGATAGAGTATTAGCTGGCCCAAACCAATCCATGCTGATGCTTGATAATGATGACGTGCTAAGCTGCAGGTTGTTAGTAGGCGCCGATGGCGCAAATTCGTTTGTGAGAAAGCAGGCTGGCTTGCCTATTACTTTTAAAGACTACGAGCATACGGCGATTGTCGCTAATATCAAAACGGTAGAGCCGCATAGTAATGTGGCGAGACAAGCGTTCACACCCACGGGACCGCTCGCGCTACTGCCTATGTCTGAGCCAAATGTATGTTCTATTGTATGGTCGCAAACGCCAGAGCAAGCGAACTTATTAATGGCATTGGATGACGCTGCGTTCTGTAATGCGTTAACTGCGGCTAGTAATAGCGTTCTTGGCACTATTTCGCTTGAAACCAAGCGCGCCGCTTTCCCGTTGACCATGCGTTATGCACGCCAGTGGGCGAAAGACGGTGTGGTGCTGGTAGGCGATGCAGCGCATACCATTCACCCGCTTGCAGGGCAGGGCGCTAACTTGGGAATGCAAGATGCGCTCGCACTGGCGGAAACCCTAAACAACTTAAAGGCGTCGGGCAAAGACATTGGTTTGTACAAGCACTTACGCAGCTACGAGCGAAGCCGTAAAACAGAAGCCACGAAAATGATTGCCGCAATGGACGGCTTTAAATTCTTATTCGATGGCGACGCCCCCCTCAAAAAGTTGGTCCGAGGAATTGGCCTTTCAGCCACAGATAAACTCAGCACCATTAAAACCGCCTTCGTCAGCCACGCCATGGGTCTATAAACTCCATTCTTGTGGTTTAGTCGTTTCGGCGTTGAGATAGTCAGCGGTACAGGATACTCTTCGGTATCCTTTTTTATTTGTACCAATGGCTTATGTTTACTTATCTTTGCAAACCTTATCGCGCCTTTTCCTTTGTCTGCGCCGCTTCCGTACTTACTTCTACTTTAATGACTAGTTCGGCGAATGCCGACGCAGTGGTTTCCACTTTAGCCTTGGCTGAATCGTCGGCGACAACAAAAAGCAAAAAGATGACGCTGAGTAATGCCTCTATCGATTTGGACGTATATCGTCAGCACGTTAAAACACTGGCAAGCGATGAGTTTGAAGGGCGAGGGCCATTGTCGAAAGGGGAAGAGAAAACAGTCGATTACTTGGTAACCCAATACAAAAAGCTAGGGCTAAAGCCAGCCTTTGGCGATAGCTATACTCAAGCTGTGCCTTTAGCCAAAATAACGCCTAAGAACATTTCATCGTTAAAAATAGGCGGGCTTGACTTTAGCGCAAGTAGCGAGTTTACCGCCCGAACTCAGCGCATTGTTAATGACTACTCACTTACAAATAGTGACGTTATTTTTGTGGGTTATGGCATTAATGCCCCAGAGTACAATTGGAATGATTACGCAGGCCTGGATGTAAAAGGAAAAACCGTTGTCATGCTGGTAAACGACCCGGGTTTCGCTTCTAAAGATCCAGAGCTTTTTCAGGGCAACGCAATGACCTATTACGGTCGCTGGACATATAAGTACGAAGAAGCAGCCAGGCAGGGGGCAGAAGCGGTTTTCATTATTCATGAAACCATGCCAGCGGGTTACGGGTGGGGCGTAGTCGAAAACTCTAACTCCAATACCAAATTCAGTTTAGTCGACGACAACAACAATGCTTCACAAGTTGGTGTAATGGGTTGGCTTCACCTAAATGCCGCCAGACAGCTATTTGAAAAGGTGGGTATGGAGTATGGCGAGCTTAAAGACAAAGCTTCAAAGCCAGGATTTATTCCCATCGCGCTAAACACAAAAGCATCATTGGGCTTCACCAATACTATTGAGCGTGCCGAGTCGCAAAATGTTGCAGGCATTTTAGAAGGTACAGATAAGCCAGAAGAGTGGGTAATGCTTCACGCTCACTGGGACCACCTAGGCAAAGTTGAGAAAAACGGCCAAACCACTATTTACAATGGTGCGGTAGACAACGCGTCAGGCGTAGCAGGTGTGCTTACGTTAGCAGATGCGCTTTCAAAACGCGAAGAGGGCTTTGTGCGCACACTAATGTTCAGTGCGTTTACCGCTGAAGAAACAGGGCTACTCGGTGCCGATTATTTTGCAAATAACCCGCCGGTACCAACATCGAACATGGTGGCTTTTTTAAATATCGACGGCATGAATGTAAACGATGGCGTTGATTACATTTTGCAGTACGGCGAAGGTTATTTATCTATTGAAGACGATTTAGCAACAGCTGCCGCGCTACAAGGACGAACGGTTAAAATGGATCCGCGACCTCAAAATGGACTGTTCTTCCGCTCAGATCACTTCGCGCTTGCTAAGCAGGGCGTGCCTTCAATTTTGTTCATGAGCTTAGGCGATACCGACCCTAGCTTCATCGCCAAACGCTATCATAAAGCAGATGATGACTACCTTCCAAGCTGGACATTAGGTGGTGTGCAACAAGACCTCTCACTTATCGGCTCTATGCTGAACTATTACGCCCAAGGCGATGTGTGGCCATACTGGAAACGTGACTCTGATTTTAAAGACAAGCGCACACAGGCAATGGAAGCGAAAGAGGCAAAGTAATTCACGCTTAACTGTAGGTAGCGATATAACAAGGTGAAGCGACGCTAATGAGTTGGATTTTGTTTACGTTAGGCGCGGTTGTTATGCAAACCGTGCGCAATGCACTTCAGAGTAAGCTGAGCGGTGCAGTTAACACCTCTGGGGTGACGCTCTCTCGCTTTATTTTGGCTCCGCCAATAGCTCTCGTCTATTTACTCATTCTCTACAGCAGTAGCGCCAGTCAAGTGCCTGAGTTCTCAGGCTCTTTTATTACAGTGATATTGTGTGCTTCGCTACTTCAAATAGCGGCCACTTCTTTAATGGTGATTTTGTTCAAGCAGAAGAATTTTGCCATTGGCGCAGGTCTAGCGAAGAGTGAGGCCTTGGTGGCCGGCGTTGTAGGCATGCTCTTTTTCGGAAGTTATTTAACGCCCCTTGGGTGGGCGGGCATAGTAATAGGCGCAATAGCAGTATTTGTGTTAAGCAGCGGCAATCGGCTTCATGGTATTAGTGTGAAAACCATGGTTATAGGTCTTGCTTGCGGTACCTGCTTTGCGCTGACATCACTGTTGGTGCGCGAAGCCAGTCACATGCTTAATGTTCAGCATACAGTGGCTGCTGCTTGGGTGTTGTTATGGGTGCTATGTGTACAAACGATAAGTTTAAGTGGTTATATTGCGCTAACTAAACCCTTCGTGTTCAGACAGCTAACCAACGCTAAAAAGCAGGTGCTAGCGATTAGCACGGTAAGCTGTTTGGGCTCAATTTGTTGGTTCACCGCTATGGCATTGCAACATGTGGCGCTAGTAAAAACGCTTGGGCAGTTAGAGGTGTTACTTACCTTGATACTCTCACATTACTGGCTAAAAAATGCAGTCACAAAACGCGAAATTGCTGGCTTACTTCTTATTGGGCTTGCCGCAATCTTTGTTATGTGGGCATAAAGTACTGACAATATTAAACACTGAAGTTTTTAGTACAAAATCAATTGAATGTTATTTTCATAAAACAAAAAAGTGCTAAACAACCTTAATTAAAACGACAGGAAGGGAACATGGATAAGCGACATTTCTTGAAATTAGCGGGCGCTAGCTTTGCGCTTGCTCCTGTGGCTTCTATGGCTGCAATTAATCAAACCAATGCAACAGACATTAACGGTTTAAGCGGGCTAAGTGATATCACCGCAAATGCGAAGCCGATTACCGTAGAAGAACGCAAAGCGCGTATTGAAAAAGCGCAGTCGCTTATGAAAGCCCAAGACATTGCGGCGATTCTGGTCGAGCCTGGCGCAGCTATGGATTATTTTTCAGGGATTAAATGGTGGCGTAGTGAGCGCTTGACCGCGCTGGTTATCCCTCAGAAAGGCGACATGGCGGTGGTTACGCCATTTTTCGAAAAGTCAAGTGTGCTTGAGTCGTTAGCTATAGGCGATGATGTAAGAGTGTGGCAAGAGCATGAAAGCCCGTTTGATGTCGTAGCCAATATTTTAAAATCGCGCGGTATAACAAGCGGCAATATCGGCTTTGAAAGCAGCGTACGCTACTTTGTAGTTACTGGAGTCAGCCGATCGCTACCAAACATTAATATCGTTCCCGCCGAGCCAATTACACTAGGTTGTCGCATGTATAAAACTGCGAGTGAACTGGCACTTATGCATAAGGCCAATGAAGTTACTTTACGTGCTTACGAGTTTGTTTTTAGTAACCTAAAGCTTGGCATGAGTCAGCAGGATGTAAAAAGTTTGATGAACACCGCACAGCAGCACTTAGGCGGCAGCGGTACATGGTGTTTGGCGCTGTTTAACGATGCAAGTGCTTATCCTCATGGCACAAACGCAGCACAAACTATCAAAGAAGGCTCGGTGATCTTGCTAGACAGCGGTTGCAGCGTGCACGGTTACCAAAGCGACATAAGCCGTACTTTGGTATTTGGCAAAGCGTCTCAGAAAGTTCAGGACGTATGGCATACAGTAAGGGAAGGGCAGAACGTAGCATTTGCCGCAGCTAAAATTGGTGAGCCAGCAGGCAAAGTGGACGACGCAGTGCGTCAATACTATGCTAGCAAGGGGTACAGCAAAGACTATGCATTGCCTGGGCTAAGTCACAGAACAGGTCACGGTATCGGCATGGAAGGACACGAGAGCGTTAACTTCGTGCGTGGTGAAAATACGCCACTTAGAAAAGGCATGTGCTTTTCTAATGAGCCAGGTATCTATATTCCGGGTGAATTTGGTGTGCGCTTAGAAGACTGTTTGTACATGACAGAAACAGGCCCCGCATACTTTACCGAACCGCCAGAAAGTTTGGCGAAACCGCTGGGTAAATTACTGAATTTAAAAAGCTAAATAAGAAGTTAATAAACCTGTCTCTCAAAATTTTTATTAGCTGTTACACTTAAAATTATTACCTAAGTGAATGATGGATAAACTATGCCTGAAAGAAAATTTAGATTGGTTACGCGAAGTGATTTCGATGGACTGGTATGTGCAGTTTTATTGAAAGATTTAGACTTAATTGACGATATTTTGTTTGTTCATCCAAAAGACATGCAAGACGGTAAAATTGATATTACCGAGAATGATATCACTACTAACCTGCCTTACGTTGCGGGTTGCCATATTGCCTTCGACCATCACTTAAGTGAAACAGTGCGTAACTCAGGCGATATTGATAATCACATCATTGACCCGAAAGCGCCGTCGGCGGCGCGTGTTGTTTACGACTATTACGGTGGTGCAGATAAATTTCCTAATATCTCAATAGATATGATGGATGCAGTAGATAAAGGAGACTCTGCACAGTTTAGCGAAGAAGAAATCCTTGAGCCCACAGATTGGGTGCTCATGAATTTCATTATGGATGCGCGAACTGGGCTTGGTCGTTTCAGAGATTTCAAAATCTCTAACTATCAGCTAATGATGAAGCTAATAGATGCGTGCAAAGACCACAGCATTGAAGAAATACTGCAAATGGAAGACGTGGCCGAGCGCGTGAGTTTGTATCACGAGCACAATGAAATGGCGAAGGCGCAAATTGCCAAGTGTTCTACCGTATACGACAACCTAGTAGTGCTTGATTTAACCGACCAAGAAACCATTTACGCGACAAACCGGTTTGTTATTTATGCCATGTACCCCGACTGCAATATCTCTATTCACAAGATGTGGGGGCTGAAAAAGCAAAACGTGGTATTTGCTATTGGTAAATCCATTACTAATCGTAGCTCAAAAACCAATGTGGGAGAGTTGTGCTTGAAGTATGGCGGCGGTGGTCACATGAACGCAGGTACATGTCAGGTTGAAACCAGCAAAGCCGAAACTGTACTCGGCGAGCTTATCGAAACCATCACGAGTGATGGCTAAAGCTAATTGAATAAGAACGGTGGGGCAGAAAAAGTACTCTGACCCTGAGGGATCCCCACGAATTTAATTCCATGTGCCTGCGGTCCAGGCCCCGTCGACTATGGAGCTGTACCATTTGAGTGCAGTT
>NZ_JACSOE010000038.1:0-41415 GCF_014349115.1 Alteromonas sp. BZK5
AGATAAAAACGTTTGGAAAAAGTGGAAAAGCCACATTAGAAACAGAAAATATAGTAAGAGAAACAAACAGCAAAGAATTAACAATGAAACATTTGAAGAAATAAATGAAATCGCACAAAAACGTTCCATCTCAAAAAAAGACTTATTAAACAATATAAACAAAAAATACTATCTAATCGACAGGCGAGAAAAACAATATTTAAATGGTTTAGAAAGCTTAACACATTCTGAGAGAATATTGTTCAAATCGATTTGCAAAAAATTAATGCTCGGTATAAATAGAGGTAAGAAAATTAACTTAGTGGCGATAACAATGTATGCTAGAGGTGATATACCAATACACGGAAATGTTTATCAGTTCGGCTCTCTTACCCACAAACTCGAGACTACCGTCAAATACACAGCAGAGCCTTTTAAAAAAGTTCTACAAAAGGGTTCCATAATTTACCTAGTTGAGCCTTTACCTCGAAGGATTTTAAGACTTCTCGTATTGCTTCGTCAAAGGTACTTTAAC
Source organism: Alteromonas sp. BZK5 (assembly GCF_014349115.1). NCBI lineage: Bacteria > Pseudomonadati > Pseudomonadota > Gammaproteobacteria > Alteromonadales > Alteromonadaceae > Alteromonas > Alteromonas sp. BZK5. Next base: position 515 of record NZ_JACSOE010000038.1, read on the forward strand.
TAAAAAACCACTACTTTCATGCCGAATATACCCGATATAGCGAAATAATAATTATTATTTTGCCGGGACAAAACAGCCATATAAATCACTAATATCGCCTGATATTATCTTTTTCGCTTTCTAAGCACTTCCATTCAAATTCAATACTTTTAACTACAACTTCGGAGCATCTTATGAATGCAGCTTGCCCCTACGCGCTGTATTTAGGTCGACTTGCGCCTAATAGTCAGCGCTCTATTGCTTCACAACTAAATAGCATCGCAGACATGATGGGTTGGACTGATGAAGAGCGAACAGATAAATATCATCATATCGACTTTCAACAAGCGACCTATATTAAAACGAAACTTATTACTCAGGGATGGTCAGCTAGATCTATCAACAGAGCAATGATAGCAATCAGAAGTATCGTAAAAATAGCTGTACTGTCTGAGCTCGTTCCAGAAATGCAGTCGATTCAACTTCGGGCTATTAGCAAAGTGAATCACGGCAAACATAATGGAAAGCCTCTCTCAACTGAGCAGGTCAGAAAACTACTGATAAAGTTACAACGCGATACATCTGTTCTTGGTATTCGAAACTACGCGTTAATCTCAACACTTTTAGGCACAGGGTTACGACGAAGTGAACTAGTAGCACTCTTGGTAGAAGACTTTATCGAAGGTACTGCTCTGATCGTCAAAAAAGGAAAAGGTAACAAGAGCCGAACTGTTCATCTGCCAGCATGGACGCAACTTGCGCTGAATCAATGGCTAGCACTTCGAAGTAAAAGCAACGGCCACTTGTTTGTTCGTGTCGCAAAAGGTGGAAGTATTAAACACAACACCGCGTTGTCATCGTGCTCTATCTATTCACTCACTAAAAAGTCGCTAGCATCAATTGGCGTAGAAGGAGTCTCGCCGCATGACCTTCGACGAACGTTTATCACGCGATTACTTGAACAAAATGTAGATATAAACACTGTGCGCCAAATGGCAGGACATGAGGATATCAGTACAACCATCATGTACGACAAGCGAAATGAAAAAGTGATGCAAGAAGCTGCATCTCTACTTTCCTATCAATAATGGGGCGCTAGCATGTCTTATAAAGTACTCAATAAGTCGAGTGAGCTTAATTACCTTGCATGTGAATGGGGCAAGCGATTACTCAACTATCTGCCTTCAATCGATACCGATATACTCAGTAAAAGTCTTGCCAGTAATTTGCGTGGTAGCAAGGTAGCTACACAATCGTTTTTCATAGGTAGAAGCAAAAACGTCAATTACAAAGCTTGCCTCACTATTACTGATACTCAGCCTCAGGTAACGAAAACCTTTTTAGCAAATTGTCGCTATATCAGAACCGTGATGGACTTGCCTAAGCAAACCGAGTTACTGATTCAGTTCGCCTTACTCTCGCAGGTTAACAAGTGGATTAGAGCGCTTTCCTCGGAGGTGCACATGCAAACAAGCCACCTTTCGTTAAACGAAATCCTCAAAGACATTTCAGGCATCAGTGACGAACTATTTTCTCACGCAACTGCACAGCTAAATCATTATGGTTTTCTGCCTGATACAGACTTTTTGTCCTTCGAGTATGGTGCAATGCCAAAAGCACTTGTTCGAACGTTGTTAAGTGAAACAATTACCTCAAGGGAAACACTTATAGCACCGTTGCTGCATCCTTCGCCCGATGCAAGCTTCACGTTAGATGATTTTCCTCACGTGAATACTGCGCTTTTGTCGCAATATCTCACTGCTGCTAGTAAGTCTAGACAGTCTGGAGCAAGCATTTTGCTCTATGGAGCTTCAGGAACAGGTAAAACAGAGTTATCGAGGACACTTGCCAAATACTGCGATAGAACACTTTACGAAATTCGCTCTACTGCACTTGCTAGCAATTTCTCTGAAGATGAGTTCAATAGCCGCTTTCCCAACAAAGAAAGGCTTCGTTATTTAGCGTTACTTCAATCATTGCTGACGCATAAGACAGACGCTATGTTGCTGGTAGATGAATGCGAGAGTTTATTCGATTGTGCTGACAGCCAATACAGTAAAGAACATCTACAGCGATTCATTGAGCAAAACGAAATTCCCTGTATTTGGATTACAAATCATATCCAATATCTTGAGCCAAGCTTTATCAGGCGATTCAAGCTCGTATTAGATGTTCCTACGTTGAGACCAGAAGAAATCGAACAGATAACGCGGCCTTACTATCACGGCTTAAGTGTTTCTTCATCTGCACGAAAAATGATTAGTCAAACAGAGAACATTACGCCAGCAATTGTTGCTAACGCAACACATGTCGCTCACGCTGTAAGCGCTAAACGTGCTCGCGCAGAAGCTGTAATCGGTCAAGTTGTCGAAGCGTCACTTAGAGCGACGGAGCAATGGCAAAATAAACTTGAGTACAAAAGTGAGCTACCTTTCGATACGAGCTACTTAAATATTAAGCAGTCAAAGGAGTATCTCAACGAAATAGCGTTTGCACTTAAGCACAACCAGCCAGCGAGAACATTAATTTCAGGTCCTCCAGGAACAGGCAAAACTGCTTTCGCGCACTATTTGACAGAGCTACATGGTAGGAAACTGCTACGTGTTAAATGCTCTGATATTTTAAGTAAATGGGTGGGAGAAAGTGAGCAAAAGGTGGCTGAACTATTTCAACGCGCTCATGATGAAGAGCAAGTCATCTTGCTTGATGAAGTGGATAGCTTACTAAGCTCACGCGAAGCGCTCACCGCTCATCACGAACATCAGCTTGTTAATGAGTTCTTAACGCAAATAGAGTGTTTCACACAGCCTTTATTCGCTGCTACTAACTTTTCCGACAAGCTTGATAAAGCCGTGTTACGTCGGTTCGATTTCAAACTAGACTGCCAATACCTTACATCTACTCAAGTAGTAGAGTTGTACAAAAAACTCACTAAAGTTAGAACGCTCAAGGAAGCTGAGACACAAAAGCTATCTTCACTGCGCAACCTTACACCCGGTGATTTCGCTCTATTGGCTCGTCGAAAGAAGTTTCAACCCAAAATTCAAATTCGTGACTTTGCCATCAACCTGTTGGCAGACGAAAACCTGCGTAAGCAGAAACGCACCTCAATGGGCTTTATCCGCCCTTAACATTCAAAGGTAAACATTATGACTACATCTGTATTGAGTTCGCTCAAGGTTATCGCTCGTCCTGAAATTAAGCAAAAGCCACCGGTATTGAACAAGCGCATGAAGCTAATCAACCGACTCGAACAGCAAAAAAAGCTCGCCACTTGTATGCTTGAAGGCACACCATTCGTGGCATACAAAGAAAAAACAGTCAAAGATCCAGAAACAGAAGAGCGGATTAAAAAGCGTTGGCAGGCTACTGTTCGTCCTTGGTACTACAACACCGATAACCATTATTTCCTTGAAGTAAAAGTGGGCATAAGAGCGATAGAGTTACAAAAGGGAAAACCAGCCATAGATGTTGGCGATAAAGAAAAGCTCCCCGAGGTCATCGACATCTTGATAAGCGCGGTAGAAAAAGGAGAGCTTGATGAGTTCTTAATATCGCCGCCAAAGACTGAAACCAAGGGGAAAACTCCAGCCAACGCAAAGTTAGCAAAATCGTAGTTAGCCCCCTGCTCTACTCATCAGTTATCGTCCTTAGCGCTTGATTGCGCGAACAACGATAGCGAACCAAGAATCGAGTGCTGTCTATTTTATAAAAGTAAGTCGCACTAGCGTTTCAGAAACATAACGAATAACGCTACTGAAAGCGACGTAGAAGACACCGCTAACTGTTAGTCAGTTACTTTGCTTAGCTGCTTGAAAGCATCGTACAGACGCGCTAGGCAGCGCTCACATTCATAGATTTCAATTAGAAGAGTTTTTATCATGCATATTCATTATGAGGGACTCGCTTTGCCTGTCTCAAAGCGATTTGCAAAAGCACTGGTCGATTTACTTGTGCAGCATCGCATGTCACAGCAAAGCGTGACAATTAACTTCAGAGATCCTAACTATTCAGCTGAAAGTGGTGGTTTTCACCCTGTAGAGATTCGCTTGGAGAAACGCAACAACGCATGGCACTTTTGCTATGTCACCGATTTTACCCATATAGGAAACAGCCTCTATGCAGAGCTAGCAAAAGACCTCGACTTTGATTTCGATGCAGGTGTTTTTCAAAACCTGTTCGGTGTGTTTCCTATTGAGCAAGCAACCGATACGTATCAAATATGGGAAGGTAACTTCTTGCATTACTGGCTGGAATTAGATGTTTTCTCGATATCGGTATCCGAGTAGCTACAAAACATAAAAGTGTAAACACATTGGGAAAGCTGACAAACCAAAGGAGGTAATCATGTCGAGATGCTTTTCCAATCATAGTTTAAACGATAAGTCAGAAGGTATCATTTAAAAGGTAACTACTAAGCGAAGCTCAATCGAGTCAAAACTAATTCACCGATCCCTTGAACCAATCGAGGTTTTGAATCTATAGCCTTACAATGCAGACATGTAACATTATTATGGAAATTTGCAGTCAATATGGAAGCTAAAATATGAGGCTTCGGACCAAATAATCCTATCGAAATATTACATTCGCTTTTAAGTGGTGAAATTATCTGATTTAAATAATCAAAACAGATTGTAACGTTAGTCAACGGTAAACCCAGAACCTTCCTTTTACCTCCTAATTGGGAGTCGATAAACTCAGAATTGTACGCTAGTACAGCTTCTGCATACCCTTCTTTAGCACTTGGAGAAGCAAAAACCCCATAGCTCTCATCCGGATTCACTGTGTTAAAAACAACCTGAGGCCCGACAGAGTCAAAACCAAGTAGAAATATACCTGCCTTTTTGGTGTATGTAAGCGGCGCGCCTTCACAGCCCTGAAGAACTAAAGGAGGGGAAAAATTAGAATGTTGCTTTATCTCTGGATACTCACCGATTGAATAAGAAAAATCTATATTAACCGATATCTTTTTTATTCTCTGAATGAACCTTATAAAAAAAAATACACATACAGAAAGCAGCGATTTAGTCATCGATGAATAATCGATCAATATATTCAACTCATCTTTGATTTCCATATTATCGTCATTAAACCAAGAATTAAGCTTCTGGAACTGACCTCGCACGTCCATAGTTGATGTATTAAAAATATCACTTTCTGTATAACAATTGATAAAAAAACTATCTATAGACTTTCTATGTGGGAGTTCAGAAAGCTCCTTGTAACTAAAGACAATCGATTTCCTTAACCTTTTTCGATCTAATATTTCCGAAAGAAACGTACAACGGGGTTCATATCCACAACAAAAGATACCCAGATCATATTCTTTACTAAGCATGTCTTTTCTAGATATATCTAAAACATCAAACTTACTCATTAAACATTTCCAATTGGTTGGAACCAGAACTATCTACATTTCTAATAGAACTGCTAGATATTCGTCTCAATATTGTACTGAGCTTCAATACGCCCCCGCGTCTTGGGGGCAGGAAGAATTGAGGGCAAATGCTTCCAGAAAAGTGAAACCGTCCCGACATTACAGGCATATTATCATCACCGTCGGCTGTCGTTATGTGTGGAACTAACAAACCTAGATCAACAGCAATTCTTACGGATTCCCACATACTTTTATCATCAAGGTCAAAATCAAAAGACAAGTTAATCTCAGTTCCTATTTTTTCGTTGTGAAGCGCGCCTTTAAAATAGTTGCCGACTTGAGTTAGAAAATTCGCGGCCTTTAGTCCATTCTCTTCTGCTCGAATTGAGTCAATTTCGGAAATAGAGAAACTTTTGATGATCCGCCCTTGTTTTCCTTTTTCAATCGGACTAAAACCTATTCCAGGATTTAATGAAGTAATGAACCTGTTAAATAGATTGATTAGCTTTCTAGGATTCCCATCACAACATTTCACTGCCACATCGTATCCAGAAAATATTTTTGGAGCTGCGTATCCTTGACCTGTAGTTGATTCAATATAATCTTTAATTATTAAAAATGGTCTGAGCTTTCGCTCAATTTCATCACTGAAACTTTTCCCTTTCGGATTTCTACCGTAAAGCCTTTTAGCTCTAGTTACGGTAGCTTCATTGCAATAGCGTTCTATTAACGTCATTAATTTATCGTTCGGGACAATTGTTGCTGAGTTATCAGTAAGGTCAGAATTACCTAATAACATTTTCAACGTAATACCTGAATTATATAAATTAGAGCCACTGACTTTTTTTAAAAATAATTTTTCAGCAAAATCCAAAATTATTCTATCAGCATCCTTTTGAGCCTTATCAATTGTCCCCAAACGATCTAAATACAAATAATCAAAATCATGCTTTGGGTTCAAATTTTCATCAAGATTAGTTTTCAAGGTCTTATGCTTATAAGGCATTGTCGTTATTTTGAAAACCACTTCGGTATAAGTCCGTAACTGGGTATTAACGATTTTCCATTGATTCTCGTTTAATACCTCGGCTTCATCTAAACATATTGCCCACGTAGTTTCGTCTGAAATATCTAGCTCACGTTTCAGAGTATCAATGCCCAATTTTAAAGGGGAAAATAAATCAGTATGAAATTTTTCACCTACCTTAAAATCGTCGTGTGTTAAATTAAAACCTAAAGCAGCTTTATTGAAGCTATAGTTTTTGTCAAATTCCAACAACGATAATGATTTATCTATACTATTAAAAGTAGTATGCTTTTCGCCCAGCCAATGTTGCCCTAGGCTTATTGAAATATTTTTTTCATGCTGTGCGCTTTCAATTGAATTTTTGGAGTAAGCACGAACACAATGCTTTGCAACATTTAAAAAACGACTACTACTAGATAAATTGACTCCCCAAATAAAGAAAAAATCTTCTAACTGACTATCAATTTGGATAGTTTTAAGCTTTGCTAAGAATTCAGGTTTGAAAGGGACAAAAGTAGCAATAAACTGCTTATTACGAATTATTTTCTTGGCTCTTTCATCCGTGTATTGAGATAACCCATCGAACGCTAGCATTTTGGCAAAAGCAGTTTTTCCAGTACCTCTGGCTCCCAGAATAATATGATTTCTTTTAGAGAAAAGTCGCTCAAATGTATTAGTCCATATGAATTCAGAAGCAAGTTGCTTTGTCGTCATATCTCTTGCGTTAGAAGATTCAAATACGTTCTTGTCCATATCTAAGCCTTAATCCTTGAGTAAAATTATTTCTGGATCGGAGTAGATAGAAAAGCCAATCTTACTCTTTAAGCGTTGCAATATTAATGTCAAGATTTGCGAGGAACAAAAGCTCAGTTCGCTATCTCTCTCTTCTAAGTCAGACCACTTTACGTAAGAGCTCTTCGTGAATTCCTGTTTAATAAGCTTTTCCAGCTTAGTTTCTAACACCGTTCGACTGTATCCACTGCCAAATTTAGATTCAAAAGGAATTGAATCTCTAGCCTGATTGTTCTCAATCCATCCGTGTTGAACAAAATGACTCCAGCTCCAAATACGTCCCTGTGGAATGCGATGTGTCAAACAATGCTGATTAATTTCAATTATATGAAAAGAATTTCCAACATCATCAAACCAACGGTCATCAAGTCGAGCAACGAAACTTCCTGAACAGAGTATATTAAGTGGGTGAAGACCATTTTTGACAAAATGGTTATATCTTGGAATATGTTTATGCCCATGTATCACAAAGTCAAAACAGTATTCGCTGGCTAGATCGAGTAACGCCTCAGCATTACTCATAATGCTATGATCTGTTTGAACGTAAGTCTTTTCTTCGTAGTTCAATGGATGATGATGAAAAAGTACTACCTTAAGTTTCTTTTCGTGCAAATCTACGACTTGGTCTAATTCAACCCTAACACTTTGAACTAGTTGAGACGTCACTTCGCCATGGTGAATAGCTACCTCATCATTGTCATTTGCAGATGAGTTAAAAGCCAAAATTGCGATATCTTCTGTTTCCCAAAATACAAAATATGGGCTTTCATGAAAGCTTCCAAATTTTGCTCTGCTCAGCATATTTTTAATCAGTTCATTAGAATTAAAATATTTATATCTGGAGTCTCGAATATCTTGCTTATTAGTTACTCCATTTTCTGCATCGGCCGCTCCTAAACTCCAGTTTGAGTCGTGATTACCAGGAACAATAAAAATGTTACTTTCCGGAACAGTTAAGGTTTCAGCAATCTCTAATATCCTTACGGTAGCTAAGTCAAATTCTGTTTTATTTGCTCGGTTTGTTATGTCACCAGCTACAAATAAATAATCGCATTTGTAGTCACATTTACCAAATTTAGATTTAAAGGAGTCCATGAAACAGTCGATGACCGAATGTTCACCTTCACTAGGATTGAAGTCCTTCGCTCTAGCATAGTCTCCGACATGAAGATCACTAATTACAGCCAATTTCATAGATCTAAAACATTTCCTTTTGTATTCAATGCATCAAGCAAAAACATGTTGTAAAGATGAAAAGCTACACCTTTACAATTTAGACCATACAGTAAAGCTTTTAAGATTAGAACTATTCTAAGATTAAACAAAAAAAACCCTGAACATTTCTGCTCAGGGCTTTCGTATAAATGGTGCCTCGACCCGGGATCGAACCAGGGACACGCGGATTTTCAATCCGCTGCTCTACCAACTGAGCTATCGAGGCACTTAAACTGTGCTATGTAAGCTTTATAAAAAACTTTACAAAACTTTGCAAGCTTTATCGAAGTGCTTACTAACTTTAAAACTATTGCTCTAAAAGCTTTCTTGGTAAATCTGATTGGAAGTGCTTGCACTTTTCAATCCGCTGCTCTACCAACTGAGCTATCGAGGCTGAAACTTGTTAGCGTTCTAGGCGTTTACTGCCTGTCCTGCTGTGGGTGCGTATTAAACGGTTTTCGCCTTCACAAGTCAACCGTTTTTCTCGCTTTTTTTGCGCTTTTATTACTGTTTGCGCATTGTTTGCTCAAAAAAGGCTTTTTTGCTTATTTTTCAGGCGGAACGTAGCCTTCAATCGTAGGCTCTACGTCGTCGAACAAGTATGCCGACATTTTTTCTTCCAAAAACTTACGGGCATTCGGCTCCATCATATTCAACTTATGTTCGTTAATTAGCATGGTTTGCTTTTTTTGCCATTCAGCCCATGCTTCTTTAGAAATGTTGTCGAAAATACGCTTACCCAGCTCACCCGGGTAAAGTTGGAAATCTAAGCCGTCAGCTTCTTTTTGAAGCTTGCGACAAAATACCGTTCTTGCCATGTTATTTCCTTTCGTTCGCTATCTGCTTAGCAATCAATATTACGTTGGGCTTAGAACGCCTAACGCATTAACTGCTGAATAATCTTGGTTGTAGGTGCCGCTAAACCAACTTCAATAGGCTCGTTCAACGAAAACCAACGAAATGCCATTTCGGCTACGCGCTTTGTTGGAGCAGAGTTTACCACGGCCACCACCGGGGTGATATCTAAATGAAAATGGCTAAAGGTATGACGGAACCCTTCAAGCGTTCGGGTTTCGTCGACACTGATACCTCGCTTGGCCAACTGCTCTATCCCCTCTTCTATTGAAGACACCTCAATAAAACCATATAGGCCACCCCACAGCCCTGTTGAAGGGCGCTGCTCTAGATATACTTGGCTATTGAACTGTGCCACCATCATAAAGGTGGATTTCTCGGGCAGCGTCTTTTTTGGTTTTTTACCCGGGTAGTCGGTTTGCGTGCCTTGGGCGTAGGCTATACAGTCGGCTTGAAGCGGGCACTCATCACACTTTGGCTTGCTTCGCGTACAGATCATCGCGCCCAAGTCCATCATCACCTGCGTATAGTTGGCACAACGTCCGCCTTCTGAATTAGTGGGCGTGTTTTTCTCGGCCACTTCCCAAAGCTGATTCTCTACCTTTTTCTGTCCCGGCCACCCGCCTATTGCATAGTATCGGGCCAACACACGCTTCACGTTGCCATCTAATATAGGAAAGCGCATATTGCGAGATAGCGAAAGTATCGCCCCAGCGGTAGAGCGCCCTATGCCGGGCAAATCCATGACTTCTTCTAGACTATAGGGAAACTCGCCGTTGTATTTTTCTACCAGCGTATTCGCAGCTTTGTGAAGATTTCTTGCTCTTGCGTAGTAGCCAAGCCCAGTCCAATGATGAAGCACGTCGTCTTGAGATGCCTTAGCCAAGTCGTGCACGGTAGGAAAAGACGCCATAAAGCGTTTGAAATAGGGAATTACCGTAGTGACTTGGGTTTGCTGAAGCATTATTTCAGACACCCACACTTTGTATGGCGTAACGTCTTGTTGCCAAGGCAAATGCTTTCGCCCGTGTTTATCAAACCATGCGAGCACTCGCTCTGCAAAGCTACCTGTATATTGTTGTTCTGTCATAATCGTCTGTATGGGCAATTACTACCGCTTGGTCGCTTTCTACCTAGCGACCATTCATTAAAAAGCGCGCTATGGTAGCATGTAACTAGCCAGTTTATTGTTAAGGAGCACACGTGTCTGTGCAGCACCCTGTTTTATTTTTTCCCGGTACGCTCTGTGACGAGCGAATATTTCTGCCTCTTTGGCGCACACTCAGTATTGCGCAACGTCGCTATGTGCCACTTCAGTGGGCAGCTTCACAAGAAGAAATGTTAGCATTAAGCGAAGATCGTATTCTCGAAAACGAAAAAGTGCACCTTGTGGGTTATTCCATGGGCGGATTTATTGCCGCGCTGGTGGCGCAGCGCAACCCTGTAAATGTAGCTTCCATAACATTGATTGGCTATAACCCAGAAGGGCTTTCAAAAGAAGAAATAGCCAAGCGTAAGCAGCTGACCACCATGCTTAAGCAAGGAAACTTCAAGCCCGACAACGATGCTTATCTTTCGCGATTTATCCACCCTTCCCGCTTAGCGGATGAAAACGTGGCTGGTGTGGTAAAATCGATGGCGCAGGATTTAGGTAAAACAACGTTACTCAACCACACGCTAGCAACCACACCACGAGAAAGTACCGTTAAAGCGCTCGCAAAGATCAACGCGTCAGTAACGTTTATTACTGCCCAGCAAGACGCCATTGCACCAGCAGAAACAATTAAGCAGCTAAAAAATGTACTACCCAAAGCGACGTTCCACACCATTAGTGACGCCGGGCATATGATAGTACTTGAGAAAACTGACGCCGTAGCGTCTATTATTGCGAAACAAATTGGCGTATAAAATTACAGCATTTTTGCCACGATAGCGTTGCATAAGCCGTGGGTAAGTGGATAATGCGCCACCATAAAATTGGGTAAGAAAGGCATTGCAAATGAGGCAATTCAAAAGTCAGGCGGAAGCAGAAGCCGCTGGAGTATACGTAAGCAAGGTAAAAAGCTTCGTGAAACGCGAAGGTAGACTTACTAAAGCACAAGAAAAAGCGCTAGAAGATCACTGGCCAACCAAGGGCATTGACTACGCTGAAGCACCGTTATCGCTGTCAGAAATTTTTGGCCGAAGCGCACCTGTCGTTGTAGAAATAGGCTTCGGTATGGGCAAGTCACTGGTTGAAATGGCCGCGAATGCCCCTGAGAAAGACTTTATCGGCATTGAAGTTCACCGTCCTGGCGTTGGCGCATGTTTAGCTGAAGCAAGCGAACAAGGCGTCGAAAACCTGCGTGTAATGGACCATGATGCGGTAGAAGTCCTTAAAAATATGATCCCAGACGGTTCGTTGTCTCGCCTACAGCTATTTTTCCCAGACCCTTGGCATAAGAAGCGTCACCACAAACGCCGTATTGTTCAGCCTGAATTTGTTGAGCTGGTTCGCACCAAGTTAGCTATTGGCGGTTGTTTTCATATGGCGACGGATTGGGAGCAATATGCTGAGCACATGTTAGACGTTATGATCAATGCCGACGGTTACACCAATACTGCAACTGACGGCGACTATGTACCTCGTCCAGACTACCGCCCAATTACCAAGTTTGAAACCCGTGGCCAAAAATTAGGTCATGGCGTTTGGGATCTAATTTTCGAGCGTACTAAGTAATGATTTTATCTCCTCAAAGCCAACTGTTAGAACGTAATATCGCGCTTTTCGACGAAGGTCAGTGGGCATTTATCAACCCTTCTGATGCGTATTTTCTGGACGGTCTTAAATCGCAAGAAGTCACGGTAATTCACCAGTATTTCGATATTTTTTCAGAGTGCGTAAGAGTCGTACCCTCGGTATCGTTTGATAGCCGAGATATTACGCGCACAGGTTTTGAGGTGACGCAAAAAGTCGGAAATCATACTCATATATTTACGCCTTTCGTTGCACTAGAGAAATCTCACACTGACGTGATGATTTTCTTACCCAAAGCAAAAACCCATTTTCAGATGCTATTGCGAATGGCCGCGAGTATGGTGGGCCAAAATGGTCGTATTCACGTGGTGGGTGAAAATAAGGGCGGTATAAAGAGTGCTGCTAAGTTGATGGACCAATACGGCCCAACCCAAAAGGTTGATTCTGCTCGCCACTGCAGTCTTATTACCGTTTTTGTTGAAGAGCCACATCTTGCCTTTGAACCGGATGCATGGCTCGATATGAATACTTATCACGTTGAGGGCACAGCTTGGCAAGTGGCCTCTATGCCTGGCGTATTCAGCTACAAAGAACTGGATGCGGGAACTGAGCTTTTACTAGAAAAACTCTCAACATCACTGAGCGGTGAAATTCTGGATTTCGCATGCGGCGCTGGCGTGATTGCCAGTTATATAATGCTTAAGTATCCGCATTTGAAGCTTCATCTTACTGATGTTAGCGCACTTGCGGTTTACTGTAGTGCACTCACCCTAGCTGACAATGGGTTATCAGCAACACTCTATGCTGCGGATGGATTGCACGGTTTTACTCAAAAAGTACAGCACATTGTCACCAACCCGCCATTTCATACTGGCATTAAAACTGACTACACCATCACTAAGCGCTTTATTTCTGACGCTAAAGCAAGCTTAAGTCGTGGCGGCACTATGCAGATGGTGGCAAACCGATTCTTACCCTACCCAGGTTTACTCGCTGAGCACTTCCAAACGGTCTATACCACAGCACAAACGTCGCAATTTTCTGTTTATCAAGCGGCTTTGTAATTAAAAAAACCATTAGCTTGTGCTAATTTAGCTTTTCTACCTGTTGCTCATGCCATTGCGTACTCCACGCAATGGCATACGGCGCTTTTTCCGTACACTATATTTAAGCATTACAAGTGCACTGCACGTTACGCTCTGGGGGATCACCTGTGAATATTGTATTTGCTATTTCAGAAGTTGAAGAATTGGTAAAAACCGGCGGCCTTGCAGACGTTGGAAAAGCACTCCCACTCGCGCTTGATACCTTGGGCGAAAGCATCACCATTGTTATGCCTTATTACCAAGTACTGGCTGAACAGTTGAACCTACCAACTGTAACCGAGCAACAAACCCTGTTTACTGAAGGTCAGGTGTACCATTTTGATATTCGCTACATGCAATGGCACGGTATTCCTATTTACTTTGTAGACTCGCCCGAATACTTTATGCGTGAAGGGCTATACGCCAACGCATTTGAAGCCTATGAAGACAATGGTGAGCGCTTTAGCTTTTTCAGTGGCGCCGTACTTCAAACGCTAAAAGCTATCGATAAAAAGCCTGACATTATTCACTGTCACGACTGGCATGCAGCCATGCTTCCGTTTTTACTTACCCATGACAAATCAGGGTATTTCGACAGCACGAAAACGGTATTCACTATCCACAATGCCGCTTTCCAAGGCGTTCATAGGCTGGAAACTATCCCGTTTCTTCGCCATCACCCTAATATTCTGGCGCAAGTTCACGGCGGTTACATAAACATGCTGCAAAGCGGCATTGAATTTGCCACGAAGGTGACAACGGTAAGCCCAAACTATGCAAGAGAGCTACTCACTGACTTGGGTAGTCATGGCCTTCATGAACGCCTGGTAAGCCGTCAAGCCGATTTAAGTGGCATTCTGAACGGATGCGACTACACCCAGTGGAACCCAGAGACAGATACATTCCTACCTGAGAACTACAGTGTAGATAATCTTCACCCGAAAACATCATGTAAGCGAGCATTACAAGAAAAGTCAGGATTACCTGAGAATGGCAATGTTCCTCTTATTGGAATGGTATGCCGCCTTACAGAACAAAAAGGCTTTGGCTACATACTGCCCATCTTGGACGACCTGATTAAGCACAATGTTCAAATGGTAATTGTGGGAACGGGCGATCCTAAAGTCTGTATGGATCTTGGCGAATTTGCTCAACAGCATCCTGACCAATTCGCGTTTATAAACGGCTTTAGTTCCGAACATGCCCACCTTGTAGAAGCCGGCGCTGATTTTTTTCTAATGCCTTCTCAGTTTGAGCCGTGCGGATTGAACCAGATGTACAGCTTAGCTTATGGAACCATCCCTATCGTGCGTTCGGTGGGCGGACTCAAAGACACGGTTATCGATTACAGTAATGATAGCGATGGGACGGGTTTTGTGTTTGACGACCCTACGCCGCACGCCTTGCTATCGTGTATTCGCCGAGCACTGCTAGCGTTCTACGAAGACGCTGGCAAGTTCAGAGCAATGCAGCAACGGGGTATGCGAACGCGATTCACTTGGGAAGCGGCTGCAAAAAATTACCAGCAACTTTACCTTTCAACCCTCAACTAGCGGGCGCTGCTTACATTAATTATTGTTTATAGGCATCTTCCTTTTTGCGCATTTTTGCGCCACTATTGATGTATGTAAGACGTGGATGGACAATACGCAAAACGGATATGACGGATAAAGTAGTCAAGCTTACTATAAAAAGCCTTTTCATTTGGGTGGTAATGTCAATTGCTACCTTTTCGCTTGCAGTGTTATCCAGTCTTGCCGTCTACACGCAAATTAAAACCTACCGTCATGAACTTGAGTCTAACGCACTCATGTTAGCCAAGTTGGTCGCAAGCAGTTCAGCTATGTATCTTTATGACGAAACGCCAGAGCGCATTGAACTTGCCCTAAGTAACCTTGCTGCCGCCGACCATGTATTAAATGCCCACGTTTACAAAGCACAAAGCGGTAACGTAGAGCCCCAGATTTTCGCCTCTTATAACAAGGAAGGCCAGTTATTGTTAGGAGGCAAGGAAAATCAACTGGCGTCCATGTTTATGACACCTCAATTGGCCGACAATGGGCAATACCTTGAATTAAGTGCAAAAGTCTTCGACACAGAGACGAACATTCAGTTGGGCTGGATATATTTACGAATTTCCTCAGAGAATTTTAACCAGCTTGTTGGAAAGTCGATTTGGCTTAATTTAGCAGTAGCCTTGGCGCTATTGGCTATTAGCTTTTACTTTGCAGTGCGTATGCAGCGTATTGTAACTGGCCCCGTTGAAGACATTGCTAACTTCTTGCAGCGTACTTCACGACAACGTGATTATTCAGCCCGTGCCAGCGGCTCCACCATTAGAGAACTCGATATCTTGGCTGACGCCGTGAATGTGATGCTATTTCGCATGCAAGAGTATATGCAAAAGCAACGACAGGCGGAGGAGCAACATAGAAAGCTCAATGCCAGCCTAGAAGATATGGTAAGTCACCGAACCACCGCCCTTAAGGATGCAAACCAGGAACTTATTCAAACGTTAGAAAAGCTACATCAGTTCCAGCGTCAAATTGTACAGAATGAAAAGATGGCCTCGCTCGGAGATATGGTTGCGGGCGTTGCGCACGAGGTAAATACTCCGATAGGTTTAGGTGTTACTGCGTCGACAATGATGTTAGACAGATTAGCGGTTATCCAAAAAGACTTCGAAAATAAAACGCTCAAAGCCAGTGCAATGAAGCGCTTTTTGGATGAGAGTAATGAAAACCTGAATATTATTTACCGAAATTTGAACAGAGCTGCCGAGCTTATTAGCAGTTTTAAGCAGGTTGCTGTCGATCAAACCTCAGAATCTAGTCGAAGTTTTTGCGTTGTGCAGCTAGTTAATGAGATACTACTGTCATTGCAGCCTCGACTCAAAAAATTAAAACACAACATCAACGTAGAATGCGACCCTACCCTTAGCGTTGAAACGAAGGCTGGCCCAATAAATCAAATCTTGATTAATTTAATCATGAATTCGGTTATTCATGGGTTTGAAACCATGGATGAAGGCACAATTGATATACGTGCCGAATTGGTGAGTAACAATAAGCTCAAGCTTGTTTATACCGACAACGGAAAAGGCATTTCCCCAGAGATTCGCAAACGGATATTTGATCCCTTTGTCACCACGAAGCGTGGGCAAGGTGGTTCCGGATTGGGAATGCACTTGGTATACAACTTAGTAACGCAAGCCCTTAATGGTTCAATATCGATCACCAGTGAGGAAGGCAACGGCGTAGAATTTGTAATTATCTTCCCCGTTGTTAATGCGAAAACGTCAGAATAGTTGTATAAAGTATGAACTTTTCTTGATTTTTATTGGCTAACCCCAATACCTTAACAGTAAGAATATTCACAAGTTGCTTGCAATCAAGTACATGAATATTAAAATTTAACCAGTTAGTTGCTTAAATCGTATTTTAGAAAGAGTGTAGAACACCATGCAGACGCCAAATGTGTTAATTGTTGAAGATGAGGTGGTAACCCGTACCACGCTTAAGAGTTTATTTGAAGCGGAAGGGTATAATGTGTTTGAGGCCGAGAACGGTGATCAAATGCATGATTTCTTCGAGAATCACGCTATCAATTTGGTTATCATGGACATTAACCTACCGGGTAAAAATGGCCTTATCTTGGCACGTGAAGTACGTGACCGTAAAAACGTTGGGCTTATCTTCCTAACGGGTCGTGATAACGACGTTGACCGTATTCTAGGTCTTGAAATTGGCGCAGACGATTATCTGACTAAGCCATTCAACCCTCGTGAATTGACTATTCGCGCGCGCAACTTACTGTCTCGTACTACAAACTCTTCAGAAGACGACGATTTACCAAGCCGTGTAAGCTTCAACGGTTGGACGCTTGACGGTGATAGCCGTTCATTGATTTCGCCTAGCGGAAAAGAATTCCGTCTACCACGCAGTGAATTCCGCGCTCTTCACCTTTTCCTAAGCAATCCAGGTAAGATCCTTACCCGTGAGCAGCTAATTATGGAAATGACGGGGCGTGAACTTCGTCCGAATGACCGTACGGTTGACGTAACGATTCGTCGTATTCGTAAGCACTTCGAATCAGATCCTTCAGATGAAGAATTGATTGTAACCATTCACGGTGAAGGTTACCGTTTCTGCGGTCAGGTTGACGGCTAAGACGTTGCCTGAACGAGTTTTGAATTAATGAAAAGCCGCTACTGTGTAGCGGCTTTTTTATATGTAAACACTTTATCCCAATGACGGCATAGCTATGCTATGCCGCGAATTGTCATTTGAGATATCGAGTGCTAAATGCTCGGCTTCACACTGAGGATTAGCTGTCAGCAGCGCTAAAGCAAACTGAGTAGCGGTATTGCTTCTCTTCCAACAAGAATGCTTTATGTGTACTTGGGCTCCATGAATCATCGCCGCCTACGCCCATGTGGGCATGATCTATGTACACAAACACACAATCTTGAGGTGTTAAATCACAGGTGTGTTTTGCCTCGTCTAGCTGTGCTTGCCCATATTCGCTCACGTTAAAATAGAACTGTCCTCTTGCTTTCAGGCCGCTAACTTCAAGTTGCGTACAGCCACAGCGCAAGCCGTTGTCCGTTGGGAATATGTAGCACGTTTGCATCTCTTCTATAGGTAAGGTGTAGCGACCATAACGCGCTGCCGCTTTTCTGTCAGGATAGTTCTCAAATGGCCCTAGTCCTTGCCAGGTAATCGACGTTGGCTTATCGGCTACAGGCACTGCCGTTTGTATACCAATTCGCGGCATAGGTGGTAAACCGTCATCCAAGAGCACTTCAACGTCTACCGATAGCTTAGCCTGTGCATTTATGGTGTAAACCCACTTTGTTGCAGCTACCAGCTTTTCTGAATGGTGATAATCAAATAACGATGTTATACGCACGTCTTGCGCGCCCTGCTCTACGTTTACGCCCGTGCAAGTGCGTGTCCACTTGCCAATACCAGCACGACGCCAGCGAGACTCCCACGCATTTGGGTCTGGATTATCAACTTCGCTTACCCCAATGTCGTTATCTAGCGGCGCTCTGAAGAAGTTATCTTCTAGCGGCGCGGCAAGTGTTTCCTCCGCGCCTTGAAGCCACGAGGTTAATAGCCCTCTCTCACTATTAAAGCTAAATACGTTATTTTGCGCATGTACCAGCAACATCCCATCCTGAGCTTCAATTGATAGCTCACTAGTGCCGCTTGTTGTTTCGTTATCATTAAGAGAAAACGATACTATTCCACGCTTGTTGACTAGCGCTAACTGGGCGGTGTCCATAACATGCCCTGCTTTAGCCCACGAGCAGTCATTCGCTAGTACCACATCAATATTTAAGTGGTAGTCAGCGCCTGCTTTAAACGTAATATCTGGGCTAAGACTGAGCGTTTGTGCTTGTTGTGGCGCTATGTCGATTTCGCATTCGCCCTTCGCCTCAGCAATCAGTTGTCCATTTTCTAACACTTGCCAACGTAATAACTCGTTGTCTGTGCGTCTAAATAAGTAACCGCTGCTTACTGTAAGCTCAAACTTGTTGTCTTTCTCAACCAACGAAAAGCTTAAGTGCTGCTGACAATATTTAGCTTCTAATAAGTGCGGATGTGGCGTTCTGTCTGGAAATAACAGACCGTTTATACAGAATTGTCTGTCGTTTTCAGTATCGCCGAAGTCTCCGCCGTAAGCCCAGTATGCTTCGCCGCTATTAGTGTGCTTTACTAACCCTTGATCAACCCAGTCCCAAATAAAGCCACCTTGAAGGCGAGGATAAGCCTTAAACGCTTTCCAGTATTCATCAAAGCTACCCAAGCTATTACCCATAGCATGCGCATATTCGCATAGAATAACGGGGCGGTTTTCCCCCGGCATCGACAACCATTTTTTAATGGCCCACTTAGGCACTGCATCGTCTTTAATGTCGGTATCAACCCGTGCGTACATTGGCGCAATAATGTCGGTAGCCGAAGTATCAGCGCCGCCGCCTTCGTACTGTACAGGGCGCGATGGGTCAAATGACTTTGCCCAGCCATACATTGCATCGTGGGTAGGGCCGTGACCAGACTCATTCCCCAACGACCAAATAATGATGCTGGGGTGATTTTTGTCGCGCTCGACCATTTGCGTGAAGCGCGCCATGTAGGCGCCGGCCCATAGCGGGTCGCGAGAAAGCCTTCCCATTGGGAACATACCGTGGGTTTCGATGTTGGCTTCATCTACCACATAAAGCCCGTATTCATCACAAAGCTCATACCAACGAGGGTGATTTGGATAATGAGCGGTACGCACAGCATTGAAGTTGTTTTGCTTTAACAACTTAATGTCTTCAAGCATGTCATCTTCATTGATTGCATGCCCTTTCGTTTGATGGTGTTCGTGACGGTTAACCCCACGAATTAGCACAGCTTTACCATTTATCAGTAACTGGCCGTTTTTCATTTCAATGTTTCTAAAGCCAACGTTATAGGCCTCAACATCAACGGCGTTGCCATTCTCATCAATAAGTGAGACTACGATGCGGTACAGATTCGGTGTTTCAGCAGTCCAGTGTTTAGGTTCATTCACATGAAGCGTTTGAAAAACTACATCATCCCAACCGCCCTTTTCATCAATACGCTTATTGTTAGTGCCGGTAATAACTTGCTCGGTAACAGCGTTATCGCCATCAAAAAGCTGAATACCCACTTTGTAAGTAGAAGGCGCATTGATGGCGGTACGTACGGTTACTATTGCGTCGCGATAGCATGCGTCAAGGCTTGGCGTAACAAACACGTCCTGAATGTGATGCTGAGGTTTGGTGACTAGATTTACGTCGCGGAAGATACCGCTAAGCCACCACATGTCCTGATCTTCTAAGTAGCTGCCGTCTGACCATCGGATAACCATTACCGCTAGTCGGTTTTCACCTTCTACCAAATAGCCAGACAAATCGAATTCAGCCGGTAGTCGGCTGTCTTGGGAATAGCCTACATACTCGCCGTTGCACCACAAGTGAAACGCGCTATTTACCCCTTCAAAGACGATATGATTGCGCTGTTTTAACTCATCCTTGGTAACGTTGAACGTTGTTCGGTAGCAACCCGTTGGATTCTCGCTGGGTACCACTGGAGGGTTCACCGCGAAGGGATATTTCACGTTGCAGTAAATCGGTTTATCGTGACCTTGCAGCTGCCAATTAGAAGGTACCGCAATAGGCTGCCAATTAGCAGATTCATCATCGCTTAATGTTTTAGAAAGCAGGCTTTCAGGTACGTTTGCTGGTGCTTCAAATAAACGGAAATCCCACTGACCGTTTAAACTACGCTTTTGCGCATTGGTATTTTGCAATGCGTCTTTTAGCGTTTTATATCCGTGATGTGGACTGTGGGCATTGATGCGATTCCTCTGAAATACAACCGGGTTTTGCCAATCGTTTTGAGCCACTACTTGCGCAACATTAAGCATGTCATATCCTTTACTTTTTCGTTAAGCGCAATATAGCTAACTTTCATTAAATCCTTTATGCTCTAATCTTTCATATATTTATCCAAAACTATTATTTCACATTTATGCAACTTAGCTTTAGAGACATTGTAGACATAGGCCCTAAGTGCTTTGAACGCTTTATTGATAGTAGTGATACGCCTGAAATCAGCGACCTGGAGATTGAACTAGCAGGATGCTCTAACTTATCAGGTAACTATACGGTAGGTCGCGTTTCGCCTCCTAACCACACCTTGTTTTACAGCATTCATGGTCAAGGAAAATTTCGTGTCCCGTCAGGCGAGATGCAATTGGATGAAGGACAGCTAATTATTTTACCCGCTGGACAAAGTTTCGAAGTCACAATAGTCAGTGAGCAATGGGATATAATTTGGGTAAACTTGGCAGACTCCGAACGCTGGAAATCATTCAGTAAAAGTGAGGCTGTGGTGTTAGATAATGCCAAGCTAGAGGGTCTACATCACGCTATGGAGCTGCTTTACATAGAGCGCGATGTGGACAGTCGAGGGGCGGCAATGCAGCTCGTGTCTAGATACCTGTATCGTATTATTGATGCGCCTTTGAGTGACGTACATACTCACGATGAGAAAGAACGACGCCAGGTAAGCAGACTACACAGCCTCTTTTCAGCGGTTGAAAAACAGCTTCAGTTTGATTGGGATATGGAGAGCTTAAGTGAGAAAGCGCATTATTCTTCCCCTCACCTTCATAGGCTGTGCTTACAAGTGTTTGGGCGCAGCCCCAAACAGCACGTTATCCATTTGCGTATGACACGAGCCAAAAGCTTATTACTAAGCACGCAGTGGCCCGTATCTTATATCGCCAGTTATGTAGGCTACGCAAATGTATTTACGTTCTCGAAACGCTTTAAGAAGTCCACCGGGCTGTCTCCTTCAGCGTTTCGAGAAAGCGTAAACTAGCTGCCTGCTATCTTCATTTGGTCAATAAGCACCGAACCGGTCTGTACACTACCACGCACATCTTTTTCAGCGCCAATTGCCACAATGCCTTTAAACATATCTTTCAGATTGCCAGCAATAGTTACCTCGTGAACTGGGTATTGGATGATGCCATTTTCAACCCAGTATCCCGCTGCGCCGCGCGAGTAATCGCCCGTCACACCGTTAACGCCCTGCCCCATCAGTTCGGTTACGAACAAACCTGTGCCCATTTCTTTAAGCAGGTCGGCGTCGCTGTGACCCGTATCACCTACTAGCCAGTTATGAATACCACCGGCGTGGCCATTCGAGCGGGTGTTTAGCTTACGCGACGAGTAAGTGGTATAAAGATATGTAGCCAATTTACCCGCATCGACAATGGTCATGTCTGAACATGCCACACCTTCGTTATCGAAGCTTGAGCTTGCCAGACCGCCTTTAATAAACGGACGCTCTTCAATATTAAGCCACTCTGGGAAAACTTGTTTACCCAAGCTATCTAACAAGAAACTAGAACGACGGTAAAGGCTACCACCGCTAATAGCTCCGACATAATGACCAAACAAGCTAGATGCGATGTCACGGTGTAAAAGCACAGGCACGTTTGCGGTGTTGATTTTACGAGCCCCCAAACGGTCTACAGTAGCTTTAGCGGCATCAATACCCACTGCACTAGCTGATTGCAGCAAAGAGGCTTTACGACTTACTGTGTAAGCGTAATCGCGCTGCATATCGTTATCTTGTGCGCCAATAACCATACAGCTTAGTGAATAACGGCTGCTAGGATAACCGGCGTTAATTCCATGCGTGTTGCCGTACACGCGCATACCTAGATTTGCGTTATACGACGCGCCATCTGAATTTGTAATGCGCGAGTCATAATTCATTGCTGCCGTTTCGGCTTCAATAGCAGTTTTAATGGCCTTTTCAGTATCTAATTCTTCAGGGTGATACAGGTCTAAATCAGGGAACTCGGTAGCAATAAGGTCGGCATCGGCCAAACCTGTACAAGGATCTTCACTGGTATAGCGAGCAATATCGACGGCTTTTTCCACCGCGAGTGTTAGCGCCGCTTTGCTCAGATCTGCGGTAGACGCACTCCCCTTTCGCTTGCCTACGTATACGCTTATACCTAAGCCGCCGTCGTTGGTAAATTCAACGTTTTCAACTTCTTGCATACGTGAAGAAACGGCGATGCCCTGCACTTTAGACATGCTGGCTTCGGCTTGTGTTGCGCCTTTAGAAAGGGCTAATTTCAGTACATCATCTACGACATTTTGAATGTCGGCTAACTGCTGCTCAATTTGCATAGTAAGTTTCGCTGTCTTAATTCGACTGTGATAGTTACAATTTAGCTAAAGTGTAACACTAATGAGTTTGAAATGAGTGATCAGAAATACAATTCTCCTGAAGATCCTTACTTCGAAGATGCGCAAGCAGATGAGTTCGAAGAGGAAGAATTAATCAGTAAAACTGAGCTGAAGCGTCAAGCTAAAGAACTTCACAAGCTAGGTGAAACCTTGGTTAACCTGACCGATGCTCACATCGCTACGATCCCTATGGATGAAGAGCTTGCTGACGCCATCGCTATTGCCCGCAAAGTAAACAAGAAAAAAGACGGTTATCGTCGCCAGCTTCAGTTTATCGGCAAGGTATTGCGCCAGCGAGACACCGCCCCTATTGAAGAGGCGTTGGCTAAAATTTCTCATCAGCACCAGGCGAGCAATGCTGCTTTTCACGCACTAGAAAAAGCCCGTGAAGCCGTAATTGAACAGGGCGACCCCGCTATTCAAAAGCTGATTGAAGCGCACCCTGAACTTGACCGCCAGAAGCTGCGCCAATTTCACCGCCAAATTAAGAAAGAGCGTGAAAAAAATGCGCCTCCTAAAGCATTCAGAGAGCTGTTTCAGTATTTAAAAGACGTTATTCATGAGGATTAACCGTCTATAATTAAATAAAACTAATCTCAACATCACAGTTTCGTTCACCAGCCAAAGGGGGATAGTGTGAAAATATTTTCCAACCCTAACGCAACACTGAAAAGCAAGTACGGCCAGTACCAAATTGCTGTGCTTGGTAGCATTGTTGGCGTGTCGGCCGAAGGTATTGCCGATGGTTCAGCCATTGAACGCTATGCGCGGGATATGATGGATGTGATTAACAGTTTTGATGGGAATCACTGGGCATTTTTAGGTTTTTTGCATGGTTCTGCTCTTCTCACTAAAGCGGGTGAGACAGAACTGCAGCGTTCAATAGAGTGGCGTGCGAAGCACGGAATGGCGCTTGGCGCGCTAGTTATCGGCGATACCACGGTGCAGCCCATTGTAAGAGCCCAATTTCAGAGAATTTACGACAATGCAGGCCTTGAGCTAGGTATTTTTGGCAATGAGGAAGATGCCATTAAGTGGTTGAATGAAAAAGGATTTGAAAGTTAGCCACGACTTATACCAGTCCGCTTACAAAAAAAGGTTGGTGCCCAAGCCCAACCTTTTCTTAGTTTTTGTGTGAAATTTTCGTGTGATGATTTAGGCTGAATTAAGCCGTACCACCCACCGTCAACTCGTCAATTTTAAGCGTAGGCTGACCTACACCCACCGGCACGCTTTGACCGTCTTTACCACATACACCAACGCCTTTATCTAGGGCAGTGTCGTTGCCAATCATTGAGATTTTTTGCATAACCTCTGGACCGTTACCAATTAAGGTAGCCCCTTTTACTGGCGCAGTAATTTTACCGTTTTCAATTAAGTAAGCTTCCGCGCTAGAAAATACAAATTTTCCTGACGTAATGTCTACTTGTCCGCCAGCAAAGTTCGGCGCGTAAATACCTTTGTCGATAGACGCGATAATTTCCTGCGGATCGTGTTGGCCTTCCAACATATAAGTATTCGTCATGCGGGGCATAGGCAAGTGCGCATAGGATTCACGACGACCATTACCGGTAGGCGCAACGCCCATAAGCTTGGCGTTATGTTTATCCTGCATATAACCTTTCAAGATACCATCTTCAATAAGCACGTTGTGCGCTGTTGGTGTGCCTTCATCGTCTACCGACAACGAGCCACGACGGTCGTTTAATGTCCCATCGTCAACAACCGTCACGCCTTTTGCTGCAACGCGCTGACCAATACGGCCACTAAATGTTGATGCACCCTTACGGTTAAAGTCGCCTTCAAGACCGTGCCCTACCGCTTCGTGAAGTAAAACACCTGGCCAACCGTTACCTAATACTACAGGCATAGCGCCTGCCGGTGACGCCACAGCCTGCATGTTAACGCGTGCCATGTGAAGGGCATCTTCTGCCAAGGTTTCGTAATACGGTTTGCCGTTTTCGTCTTGCTTAAAGAACGAGTAGGCATAGCGACCACCAGCCCCCGCTGAACCACGTTCACGTCTATCGCCTTGTTCTAGCAATACCGAGCAGTTCAAGCGCACTAGCGGGCGAATATCAGTAGCTAACGTACCGTCACTGCCAGCAACTATAATTTCTTCATACACACCGCTTAAGCTCACCACTACCTGATTGGCAGACGGTTCTTGTTTGCGGATATAGGCATCAACTGCTTTTAAAAGCGAAATTTTCTCAGCGTCTTGCATCGCAAGAATAGGGTTATTTTCGCTGTATCGCGCTTGCACTGTTTTTTGTCCAAGCGAAGCAACTTGTTGTGACCCGCCGCTTGGCGCAATGCCACGAGCCGCTTTACACGCTTTGGTCAACGCTTCTTCGCTTATTTCGTCGGAATAAGCGAACCCTGTTTTCTCGCCGCTAATTGCACGCACGCCTACGCCGCGCTCTATGTTATAGCTGCCTTCTTTAATAATGCCGTCTTCCAACACCCAGCTTTCGTGCTGGCTTGACTGAAAATACAAATCGGCATAGTCGGTATCGTGACGATGAATAGTCGCTAAAGCACGCTCTAGCTTAGAGATATCTAGCCCTGAGTCAGATAATAAATGACGCTCAACAGATTTAGACAAAGTGACTCCTGAATCGGTTATGTTCGGCAACCGGCATATTCTGTTTAATGGTTTCTCTTTCTGCAATATCTACTTTTGCCGAAACTAACCCTACGTCGGTTTTGCGTTCGGCAAGGGTCTCCCCCCAAGGCGACAGTACAAGACTGTGACCGTATGTTTCACGGCCATTTGCATGCACACCACTTTGATTTGCAGCTACCACAAAGCACTGCTTTTCAATGGCTCTGGCTTGCAACAACGCATGCCAATGCGCTTCTCCGGTGCGCTGGGTAAAGGCCGCTGGCAACACCAAAATATCGATATCGCCCATTGCAGTAAATAACCCTGGAAAGCGTACATCATAGCACACCGCAAGACCAATGTTGCCTATTGGCGTTTCAACAGTAACCACCTTGCTGCCCGCTTCGGTTGTCGCCGATTCACGATAACTGCCCGTGTTGTCGTTAACTGATACATCGAACATGTGAATTTTTCGGTAGTCTGCCAACACATCACCATTGGGGCCAAACAGCATGCAGGCTGCGGAAAACTTCTCTGGGCTATTGGTTTTCACTGGAAACGTACCCGAAACCAGATAGCACTGGTATTGTGCAGCAAGCGCTGACAAACGTCGCTGAATTACGCCTTCGCCCTTTGTTTCTGCCACAGCAAGTTGGCCTTTGTCTTTACCGCCGAAATAAGCAAAACACTCTGGAAGCACAACTAAACTGTTTTTCTCAATCTTTGCCGATGCCATTTCGTTTGCAACGGTGTCGAGATTTTCTTCCACGCTTGGCGCAGATGTCATTTGTAATGCAACTAAATTAACCATCGATCACCTCCATTTTAAGCCTGCGTACGTCATCTTCCGTTAATGGCCTGTCTTGCGGGTTGGCCGGTACAGGCGCATTTTGCGCAGGTAAGCTGATGTCTTTGCTGTTGCGCTCAACTTCGTCGAACTTAGGATCTTTTATGGTGCCTGTAACGCGATAGTTCACATTCGAAATAACTTTCGCAGAGGTTAGCACCTGGTCTATGGCAAGAGCAGCGAGTGCAGTGGGCGGCGTAGCCAAGAAATACACTAAAAACGGTAAGTTCCCGGTTACGTTCGGTGCGAACGATACGTTGTAATTTAATCCACCAGTGTTGAGGTCGGTGAAGCCTGTGATCTCTATTTCACCAGCGCCGCCGTCAATTTCAGTATCGTCGGTATACGCTTTGCCATTAACAATACTTAACGTACCGCCCATATCGTCGTAGAAAAAACCCTTAGCAAAAATGTCTCGAAAGTCGAGGCTGAGCTTTCGCACTAACGAGTTCAAGCTAAACAGGGTAAAGATACGTGACCCCTTATCACTCAACTCAGTTAGATACCCATCTGACAGCGACCACTCAACATTACCGTTTAGCTGTTCAAACCCGAAATCCATCGGCGCATTTGGCCAGTTGATATCAAACGCGACGTTTGCGCTAGAATCTTTTATACCTGATTCAACACCGTACTCTTTTAGCATCTGCCCAACGTCGGGAGACGTTAATGTTCCGTTTAACGCGCTTTGAATCTCGCCTCCGATGTGCTTCCAATAACCCGTTGCGGTAACGTTAGTTTCATCAGATTTCACTAGAAGCTGACGAATGGCTAAACCATTCTCTTCCTTCGCGATGTCTAAGGTAATTTCACCTAAATCGATGCCATGCACGCCACAGGACTGACAATAAAAATAAATGGGCGGTAGCGTATTTGGGTCAATATTGTAGGGCGACTCGCCTTCCTCATTTGGCATAGCACTATTGGTAGCTAACTCAACGCCGCTCTCTGAGTCGGCTTTTGTCGTCCCCCCGGCTTCAACAGGTTTCTCTAGTGATAAATAGTCGGCATTTATCTCAATGCCCTGCTCGTCTAAATCACTATTAATACGAATAGTGGCTCTTGCCTGAGGCGACGCTAAGTCTAGGATCCAATCTTTATTGCGTTCTGTTGCACTGAGCTGCGCATCTTTAATACTGTGGCCAGCAAAATTTAGCTTGTCGGCTTTGGCGAATATCCGCGAGGGAGTACCAAACAAATTCGCTTTTTTGCTTTCGTTTGATTGGATACTCGATTGAGCATTTGTTTTTGCAACGGCGGTGCTGGTGTCTTTCCCTTTACCGGAAAGTAACATATTTATAGTGGTAAACCATTCTTGCACATCAGCTTGAGCTAGATTCGCACTGATACTAAAACCTGTACCAATGTTGGCTATATCGCTTTCGCCAAGTGCCAAGTGCGCACGTGAAAACTGCATTTCTTTGTGCGGTAGTATGCCATCAAAACGAATGTTATCACCAAGTGACGCCTCCACATTTGATGCTTTGCTATCGCCTTTACTGGTAATAAGCAGCGGTAAACTGCTGCCTGCTGGCGTATCGAAGGGAGCAGGCAGTACACTTTGTGTCGCCGTTAAATCTGCAGTTAAATTGGCAGTATAGTTAAACCCACTGTTTGAAAGCGACAGTTGAACTGTAGTGTTCCAATCACTTTCGCCGTCGATGTATTCGGTGAGGTCTGTATTCACATAGTTAGCCAGCGGATGTACATGCCATCGTCCACCTAACTCTACATTTAGGTCGTACGTGTCGCCCTGTCTACCGGATAGCGACAAGCTCACCGGCTGTTTAAGAAACTGCGCCTGAAGCCCACTTGCGTCTATATCGCCATTAACAAATGACACCTCTCCCGATGCCTTATCAAATAGCATATTTGTGGTCGCAACAAAAACGGGGTTATTCGACAAGTGCGCCGTTCCCGATGCCACCACATCTTTGCCTTTAAACGGGATATCAAGCTTTATATCGGCAGATAGAGGCCCGCCAATTTGCACGTCTTCGTTAAGTACTTTGCCTAAAGATTTTTTAAGGGACGAATCCATCATTAACGCGGTTAGCGCGTTACCAGTGCCAGTACCATTGGCATAAATAATCAGGCGAGCATCTGGACTAAAGCTTGGAATGGCAGCCGACATATCACTGATTTTCATACCAGCAAGCGTCGCACTAGGGCTCTCCATCACTAATGCATTATTCACAAAATACAAAGATAGGTCTAAGTTATTAAGTGCCGGCCAGTCTGGAGCAAAAAGAAAATCCCCCTGCTCAATATCGACATACGCCTGAAAAATGCCCGTGTTGTCGTCAAACGGGAAGTCACTCGTGCGACCGTGCCACAGCACGCGCGCATTTGCGATTTCACCTTCTCCTGTAAACGCGCGAGTAAGGTATTTATCGGTATTGGTCCCCATTAAAGAAGAGGGAAATAAACTGCTCACCTCATTTAACGCCAATGGGCTTACATCCACATAAAGCGACATAAACCCTGTCGACGTATTCAGTTTAAACTGCGGGCGAAGAGTAACGGCATCACTATCGAACAGCATATCGCTGCCTTTTACTACCCACTGCTTGTCTTCACTATCTATCTGCTCTGGGTAAATATAAAACTGAGATTTAAACAGCTTTATATTGACGTCTTTCTTAATTACGCCGTTGGCACTTAGTAAGCTATCCGCACTCTCTAAGTAGATAGCGCCATTATTTTTATACCAGAAAAAGTCTGCGTCTAGCGACGAAAGACCTGGTACCTTATCTGTTTTGTCCCACTGCAAATCTAGCACTTTAGCAGCTAAAGAAGGCTGACCGTTGTGCCATTGAATCTGCAACGTGGCCAACTCGCCTTTTGGATTAAGCCCGCGTATTTCTTCTTCACTGGTATCATCCATGAAAAGCGGCAACAGCAGCAGAAAGGGGTTAATTTGCACTGGCTTTACGGTGTTTATCAGCGCATCACCATTTGCACTTATACTGCCAATTAGGTCTGTTGTAAGGGTCTCGTTGCGAGAATTAAGCACCAATTGATCCACTCGGACATTCCAGCCTCCCTGTCTGTTCTCATCGTTAGGCAACGCTTGAAGACTACCTCCGCTGATACCTGTTACCGTTTTCGCGCGGCCACTGCCCCACTCTAAAAGGCTTTCACTAAGCTCGGCTTGTACGCTAGTGACTTCACTTTGAGAAAAGTTAGTCCATACTTCAAAGTTTGCGCGGCTTTGCGCTAGTGGACGCTTGGTTTTGATGAGATCGCTAACCCACGGAGAAATATCGAGCTCTTCTGCTTTGGCGTAAAACACGCCGTCAAAGTCTTCCCGCGTGCCCGTGATATCAATGATAAACGACGCCGAGTTAGCCGCTAAATCTGCAACCTTGAGCTGACCTAAACCTTGGTGTCGCTCTTCATGGTTGTTCCACGATAAACTTTCAATATCAAATGAATTGGTTTCATTAAGATGAGTGACAGATACCACCCCGTCTTCTAACGAGAAGCTTTGAAGCTGCTCTAAAAACAGACGCTCTAGTGCATTTACTACAGGGAAATTATTCTTATCGCCTCCAGAAAGGCGATCGGCGTCAATATCAAGCTTAAGACCACGCAGCTCAAAACGGGTAGATGAGATAAGTTGGTGGCGTAGCGATTGCCAGAAATCTAGCTCGACGTAGATTTGCCTGATATCCAATGCAACAGGGGAAGCATCGTTTTTTGCCAACGACACCGAATTGAGCACAATACTTGGACCATTGCGCTGCCAAACAGCATGCACACTTTGGATGGATAGGTTTACGCCATACTGCTCATTAATATAATTTTCCAACAGGTGTTTGTTGTGCTCAATATGCGGCAGAGCATAGCGTGCAGCGCTTAAAACAAGCGCGAAAAGTACAAGCAATACGGCGAGTAGCAGCCAAAACTTCTTAAGTAGATAAGCGGCTACCGACGAAAAATTTGTCACATTTTGCCTTTGTATACGTTAATGCATTACATCATGACGACGTCGTACTTATCCTGATTGTACAATGTTTCTGTTTGAACCTTGATTTGTTTAGACACAAATACTTCCAGTTCTGCCAGCATATGAGACTCTTCACCCATTAAGGCTTCCGCCACTTTTGGTGAAGCGTAAACCACAAACTTGTCTGCGTCGTAGGCGCGATTCACCCGTACAATTTCACGCATAATTTCAAAGCAAATGGTTTCAATGGTTTTTACCGTGCCTCGCCCTTTACACACCGGGCATTCTCCGCACAATATATGCTCAATGCTTTCACGGGTGCGCTTACGGGTCATTTCAATTAGCCCTAGCGCAGTAAAACCGTGAATATTTATCTTGGCTCTGTCCTTGTTCGTCGCCACCTCTAATGAGTGTAAGACACGTCGTTTGTGGTCTGGTTCAATCATATCGATGAAGTCGATAAGGATCATCCCACCCAAGTTGCGCAATCTTAACTGACGGGCAATCGCCTGCGTCGCCTCAATATTGGTGTTAAAAATTGTTTCTTCTAAGTTCCGGTGGCCAACAAAAGCGCCCGTATTAATGTCGATTGTGGTCATCGCTTCGGTTTGATCGATGATCAAATAGCCGCCAGATTTTAAATCGACACGGCGTTCCAAGGCTCGCTGCGCCTCGTTTTCCACATCGTATAAATCAAAAATAGGTCTATCACCCGGGTAGTATTCGAGCTTGCCGTTCATTTCAGGCACGTACTCTTTGGTGAACTGGTGAAGTTCATTGAATGATAGTTTCGAGTCGATTCGAATTCTGTCGAGCTCTGTACCAA
Source organism: Alteromonas sp. BZK5 (assembly GCF_014349115.1). NCBI lineage: Bacteria > Pseudomonadati > Pseudomonadota > Gammaproteobacteria > Alteromonadales > Alteromonadaceae > Alteromonas > Alteromonas sp. BZK5. Next base: position 31,608 of record NZ_JACSOE010000038.1, read on the forward strand.
CAAAGTCGCGTAGCACTCGTCGTGCTAGCGGTAAGTCTTCGTAAAGCACGTTCGACTTACGCTTTTTCATACGCGACTGAATTTTATCCCACAGCCTTCGCAAAAATGCTGCGTCGGACTGCAGTTCGTTTTTGCCCACGCCTTCAGCCGCAGTACGCAGAATGAAGCCACCGTTTTCATCACAAAACTCTTGCACCAGCGACTTTAAGCGCTCTCTTTCTGCTTCTTCTTCAATGCGTTGAGATACGCCTACGTGAGTTACCGAAGGCATAAATACAAGATAACGGCTGGGGATAGTAATGTCTGTGGTAAGGCGTGCGCCTTTGGTACCGATAGGATCTTTCACTACCTGAACCACAATATCTTGACCGTCTCGCACCAACTCGCGAATGTCTTGCTTTTGAATATGGCTTGCCGAGACTTCTTCAGCAATTTCATTGTGAATGACAATGTCAGATGCATGTAAGAAGGCGGCCTTTTCTAAACCGATATCAACAAATGCTGCCTGCATTCCCGGTAATACACGGCTAACTTTACCGCGATAGATATTGCCAACCAAACCGCGTTTGGTATGACGCTCTACGTGAATTTCTTGCAGTATTCCGTTTTCAATAAGCGCCACCCGTGACTCTGACGGGGTAACGTTAATAAGCAGTTCAGCACTCACGACACAACTCCAAATGCATTAAGTAATTGGCGGGTTTCGTACAGTGGTAGGCCTATTACGGCACTTGCACTGCCGTTAATGGAAACTACAAACTCACCACCAATACCTTGAATAGCGTAACTCCCTGCTTTGTCGGCAGGTTCTCCTGTTTCCCAGTATGCGTCAATTTGCTCATCCGTCAATGCTGCAAAAGTCACAGATGTGGTAATTACTTGAGTCTGTTGCTGAGCGTTATCAAGCACACAAATAGCGGTAAGGACGTCATGAGTTTTACCAGAAAGCATAGTGAGGATGCGCTTAGAATCTGCTTTGTCTTCTGGCTTGCCAACACTTTGTCCGTTAAACGATATTAGGGTGTCGCTGGCCAGAATAACCTTGTCGTCGGTCATTGCCAGCTGATCCTCAAGGTATGCTTTCACCGCTTGGGCTTTTTCACTGGCTAGCCTTGCGACAAGCTCCATCGGTGGCTCGTTGTCACGGGGCGACTCGTCAATATCGGCAGGCTGTATTGTATGGGCTATGTTCATTTGTTTGAGCAAAGCGGTGCGTCGTGGAGAGGCTGACGCTAACACTACCGATTTTGTCATTGGCTTACCTTTGGTTTAATCGAGAACGTGTTCGGGTTACGAAATTGAAAACTGTCTGCGCGTGCGTCGAAGCAGCCAAAATACCCACGGCCACAACACCATTGACGTTATCACCGGCCACAGGTAATCGACTTGGAAATAAATATCAGTCAGTAGATGCTGCACCCAAAATGTAAGTAAGTGGTATAGCGCCGATAGTAGACCGATAATAATGGCTTGCTGCCAAACGGAGTAATTTCTTAGTCTTTGGTAATTAGCCGCTAATATATAAACACAAATACTTAAGCCGAAACTATGAATGCCCAAGGTTGTGCCTACAAGCACATCCATAGCAACACCAGTTAAAAACGCCACGCCCACATTCACTCTGTGGGGCAGTGCCATGCTCCAATATGCTAATACAACCAGTACCCAGTCAGGGCGGTACACATCTACTTGAGTGGGCAGCGGAACAATTTGCAGTACCAGAGCAACTAACAAACTAATCCATATAACGAGGTTACGTTTACGCATCTGAAGATTCTTCCTCGTTTACAGCTGGCTTATCAGTGTCGTCAGTAGAGTTAGCATCAGACTCACTCTCTGACTCAGGCGTGTGCCATAACAGCAATAGGTGTCGAAGCCTGTCTAGGTTTGCTAAAGGTGTGACAATAACACGAGCAAAAGGGCGGCTTTCATCTCGGACGACTTGTGAAACTCTTGCCACAGGGTAACCTTCTGGAAAGACCTTTCCTAAGCCAGACGAAATTAATGTGTCACCTTCTTGAATATCGACACTGTGAGGAACATGCTCTAGATACAGCTCGTTTAGCGCGCCGCTTCCGGTTGCGATAAAGCGAATATCGTTTCGAAGAGATCGCACAGGAATAGCGTGGGTAACGTCGGCAATCAGCAATACACGGCTGTTTGTAGACCCAACTTCCATTACCTGACCCACTATGCCCTTATCATCAATGACTGGCTGAGACAGATATACGCCGTCTATTGCCCCCTTGTTGATAACCACCTGCTGGCTGTACGGATTTTTATCCACCGCCATTAACTCAGCAACCATTCTTCGAGAAGAAACCCGAATAGGGGCCTGCAGTAACTCTCGTAATTGCGCGTTTTCTTTTGCAATTACATCGAACCGCTGGAGCTTTTCGCTCATTAGCAACAGCTGATTATTAAGTTTCTGGTTTTCGGACAGCAATTGTTCTTGAGACGTAAGACGCTGGGCACTTTCATTTAGCATTAAACCGGGAAGGTTTGCTAAATACTGAAGTGGGCTCATTAATGAGTTTAGATAAACCCGCGTTGAATTGAAACCGTCTAGCTTATGGTCGACAAATATCAGAACCACCGACAGCACAAGCGCCAGTGTAAGCCTGTTATTTAACGAAGGGCCGCGGGTAAAAATAGTATCCATGATACAAATAAGGCAACCTTACGGTTGCCTTTCCTGTTTATTCGTAGCTAAACAGGTCGCCACCGTGAAGGTCAATCATATCGAATGCCTTACCACCGCCGCGTGCTACACAAGTAAGCGGATCATCAGCAATAACAACTGGAATGCCCGTTTCTTCCATTAGCAATCTATCTAAGTCTTTGAGTAGCGCGCCACCACCGGTAAGTACCATACCGCGCTCAGAAATGTCTGAAGCAAGCTCTGGCGGAGACTGTTCAAGCGCCACCATAACTGCTGAAACAATGCCGGTTAGTGGTTCTTGAAGCGCTTCAAGAATTTCGTTTGAGTTTAGCGTAAACCCGCGAGGTACGCCTTCTGCTAGGTTGCGACCGCGCACTTCAATTTCGCGCACTTCTTCACCTGGGTAGGCAGCACCTATTTCATGCTTGATACGTTCGGCTGTCGCTTCACCTATAAGTGAACCGAAGTTACGACGAATATAGTTGATAATAGCTTCATCAAACTTGTCACCACCAATGCGAACAGATGATGAATAAACTACGCCGTTAAGTGAGATAATGGCAACTTCTGTTGTACCACCACCAATATCGACCACCATTGAACCTGTTGCTTCTGATACAGGTAAACCCGCACCAATAGCAGCCGCCATTGGCTCGTCGATAAGATAAACTTCGCGGGCACCTGCACCCAATGCAGATTCTTTAATTGCGCGGCGCTCTACTTGTGTTGAACCACAAGGAACACACACTAATACACGAGGACTTGGGCGCAAGAAATTATTGTCATGCACTTGTTTAATAAAGTGCTGAAGCATTTTTTCAGTGACGTAAAAGTCGGCAATAACACCGTCTTTCATCGGACGAATTGCACGTATATTACCCGGCGTACGACCAAGCATTCGCTTAGCTTCTGCACCTACTGCTGCAACACTTTTTGGTCCTGCTGCGCGCTCTTGACGAATAGCTACTACTGAAGGCTCGTTTAGAACAATACCTTGGTCTTTTACATAAATCAGCGTATTAGCTGTTCCGAGGTCGATGGACAGATCGTTAGAGAACATGCCTCGAAGCTTTTTAAACATGAAGAGTGTATTCCTGTTTCTGTGTTAACGCGTATTTGCAAAGGTGAGATGGCGACGCTTTAACGTGAAGTCGATATTTATCCGCACACTTTAACAATGGGGGCTATTTTGGGCAAGTAATGCTGTAATTAAGTGACGAAATAACTGCATTTTTGCTTAGTAGTTTTAGCGCTTTACCCATGAAGGGATACCACACACGCGTTTCCAAATAATTTTAAAATTAGACCCACATAGTGACCCTGTGAAAATTAGAAGGTTCAAAAACAATTTGCTAATAATTTACATCTCTTTATGTTGGCGCCACTACGGTGTGCTACGCAACCAGCATTACGACCAAGCGGGATAACCTTCTTTGCTAATTATTAATTTGCTCGCGCTTGTAAATGATATTGTCGTTTCCTCGATACACACCATACGTGAGCGTTGCGTTTGGAGGGTTATCAGCTTCACCATCTCCATCCCAATCCCAAAATAGCCAAGCATCAGGCGTATAACTTACAGGATAATTGCCAGCACCGTTTGGTGATGACAGGCGAATTCCGTCACTATTTCTATAGGCTCCTTCACTTAACGACTCTTCCCCCGAAGAAACCAATTCACCAGATTCGTCATTCACGTTATCGTGGTCATAAGCCGTACAACTGTCATACTTATTAATTCGCCAATTATTTCCGTCCCAATATTGGGTGCGAAGCGGTAACAAAAGCGCTTCGTCGGCTGCACCGTAGTTATTTATCAACGTTGCACGACCGTAGGCAAAGCTGATTGAATCACCAAAATCGTCAACGCACTGACCGGAACAAGAAAGTCCATTGAAGTTTGCGCCCTCAGTTTGTGCTTGGTCTGCCACCAGCGCAATGTGTGCTTCGAGGTAAGGCCCATCTACGCTGTTATCAGCAAGGCGACTAAATACGATATCGTTGTCAGAAAATGAAATAAGACCAGCACTGGTATTTTGCGGCCAACTTATTGAATTAATGTTTTCAAGCCTATTTAGCAAGCTTGTGCCGTGCTCGACTTGTAAGCTGATATTGACCAGTTTATCAAAACCATCGTAGTAGTTTGTGGTGCGGCTGCCATTTTGGTTAAGTGCGGTTAGCGAGAAGCTTACTTCGCTAATGGGTTGATCAAAGTAATTAAATGCGCCATTGACGTTACACGCCGCTTCAACATTTCCGCTCAAGGCAAAATTAGAAGGTGCGAAACGCCCAACGTTTTGCACCAGCCCTTGCACGGTGGTATCTGACAAATAAGTACTCTGTGCCGCAATGGAAATTGTACCTACCTCATCGTAATTAATACCAACGTTAACTTTACCTTCATCGCTAAATAAAACACTGGGCACGCTCAATGTACCCGTTGCGCCGCCACTAGGAAGTATATTTAAGGGTGTTAACAACGCGCTACCTGAAAAATGCTCCGCGGTATTATTATTTTCCAGTGCTGCAAAGTTATCTGGTATTCCATCGTCGTTACTGTCTTCACCATCGACCCACTGTACTGTTCGCAAGCCTAAGACAAAGTCTTCCCCTGTCAGTTTGAGCAGCGAACCATTCGCACTATTCGCGTAACCGTTAAGATTGGAGCTCGTGCCGCTATCATTTAAGATATTCATAGCAAAGCCGAACGGACGCACTTTAAAAGTATTAGAAGAACCTGCAATACCGCTTCGATTTGTTATGTCTGCTGACAACGACAACTCTCCCGCATCTGGGTATTGAATTGTAAAGGCAGCTCGCGAGTCAGCATCAAATTGAATAGGAAAGGTGCGTGGGGTTAGCCCCAGTTGATGTTCATTACCGTTATTGATAAGCAGTAGGGTGTTAGAACAATTACTCGAACTAGAACAGTTATAATTTAATTCAACATCGACAATTTGATTTTTTAGCGTGTCAGAATTCCCACATGCTTCGATAGCATAGGTCTTGCTGTTAAAGCCAGTGTCTGAAGGCTTACCAGAAAGCTGAGTAACGATGGTTTCTGAATCATCAGTGATATTCTTAAACACCAGCCCGTCGGATTCATAATCTATTTTACAGCTACCTAAATTCACTTCTTTACCACCGATAAAGCAACGCAATTGAGAAGATGGATTTTCTCCCGAAGTAGCAAGTTCAGGATCTGCGCCTCTTAGGCTATCGAGCGTTAGCGAGGTCTGCCCGATAAACGTTACGCTGTCGTCAGGCGACCATCTATAGTTACCGCTATTAACGGGCACTAAGTTAACTGTTGATGGCTGGGAGTAGAGTAAATTACAGTTGACGTCTGCACAGGCTTTTAGGGTAACTTCTTTCGCGGCGCAGCTACTACCCTTGTTATCAGCTAGTTCAAAACGATAGTGATTCAGTACTTCAATGACTTCCCGACCGCAGATGCCAGGAATATTGTTTGGCACTGCATTAGCCGTCACCCTCAGAGTAGCAGGTGAGCCGACGCCACCTCCTGCGGTAAAGCGGCCTCTCAATGTGCCTTCAGACACATTGGCAAAGGTTATTTCACCTTTTGCTAAAACCAATGCGTTGGGGTTTGAGCCATCGATGACCACATCTCCATCGACATAAATAGCGAGATAAGCCCCTTCAGCGACAGTGATATTTGCGTTCACCATGGTGAACTTTGTAGCCACGCCATCTATATTGTCCCCTGGGTCAGAAACATAAATTCGCGTGGGTGCAATTACGGTGTAGTTACCCGCCGCCATGGTTACCAGTTGACGGTTAAAATAATAATCCCCCGCTAAATCCCCTTCTGCTATCTCTGGGCCGCTATCGTCAATGGTAATTGTTGGTATCGCTCTCGCTTGTGAGTCGGTAAGCGCATCTATGTTGTTCACGGTACAGTCGACAGGGTTCTGTCCGCATTTTGGGTAGTCTACAGATCCACTTGTAGCGTCGGTGATAAACTGCTGTGCTGACAACACACCTGCATTTTCATCAATCATTCGGCTACCAGCTGCGAGTGAAATTGCGGAACCACTAAAAGCGGCAACCGCGCCAGGAAAGGCGTCATCACAACTAGGAACTTCACCACTAAACACAAACTCTGAAGTCATAGCCAGAATGCTAGCGTCTTCTTCAGTGTGGTTGCGCTCAGAGTCTAAACTTCTATCCTCATCTACACGCAGTCCAAGCCTATTTTTGTTTACGCCGCAGCTGCGAAGCCAACCGCCGTCGCCGCCGTTTCTACTTATTTTACTGGCTGCAACCAAAGGAGTTTGCGCATAGTTATTTTTAAAGTCATTTCGAAAGCAACCATCGTCCCACCCCTGTATGCGTACGTCGGCAAAATCGGCTTCCCAAACCACTTCAATACCATTGTCATCGAAAAATCTACGATTGAATCCCTCTGTTGTCGCCATGTAAGCTACCGTTTCATTGCGTGTAACTGGCGCATAATCCGTTTCAGACGCTTCCAACGCCATAAAATAAGACGGTGCTTCATACTTTGCTGCAATAGTTAGAAACGGTAACAAATGTTCGTTGGGTGGCTTCTTTCCATTAACGTCAACTTGGTTATTTAACGTTTGAATAGAGTGAAAGAAAACAGGCTGTTCACCAAAATCAGTTTCAAGTGAAACGCGAGCATATCTCGCATTTTCTTCGCCCACCTTCAAAGGGCCGTTAGGTTCATACCAAGGAGAGCTTGTCGATGCCTGAATAGTCCCCCCTCCGAGCTCCATCTTACCGACTTCAACAATATCACCGTCAGGAAATTCATGAACGCCATACGCAATCGCTAAGTAATGTGCTCCCATCGTGATATGCGGACCATCTTCTCCAGAAGGCTCAAGGGGCAAAGCTTCAAAACCTGTGCGGGTAACATTGCGAATTTTGACAATCGCTGGGTTGCTACCTTGATTGGTAGAGAGCATAAACACTGCTGGCGGCTCGTCGTATACCTGTGAAAAGCTAATGGTTGTCCACTCTGCTTTATTGTAGGTGTTTTGAAGCTCGATGAACCTGCCTTCGATTTGAGGAACGGCTTGCACAGCTAACGCTTGTATAAACAAGGCACAAATCAAAAAGAGTCGAGCAACAGAATTACAGTATGTCATTATTCTTCCTGCCTTACTTCAACAAGAACGCGTTTTGAGGTTTCGAGCTGGCCGGTACTGCACTGCGCTTCGGCCCCTAACGCATAAACCCTTATTTCACCAGCGGCAACTTCAGGCTCTTCGACTTCAGTTTCCACCTCACAAGATAGCGTAATCGTACAATTCTGCATGTTGACTACACTAATAACTACCGGCTGTGTTATGACTGTGCACGCCGGATTATCGCCGTTAATTAGCCTAGAAATAGCGACTTCCATCCCACTTTGCGCCGCTAAGTAAGCACGAGCGCCATAATATTCAATGGATTGCTGGCGAATATTCGATGAGATTTGATTAGACAGCGCAATACCAAGACCTAAAAGTATAATACTAATGATAATTGCTACAATGGTGGTTGAGCCTTGTTGGCGCGCTGGAGAACCAGACAACCCAACAGGACGTTGGCCTATACGATACTTTTTTTGTTGGCGTGTTTTACTATGGCACATTAGGGAAATGCACCTCGTGTACAACCGATATCTGTTCATCGTCACTGCTTTGTAAGGTCATTTGCAGTTCGATTAAGCCATTTTGCCGTAACCCTGCAGTGACCACATTCGCACTCCACGAAACCACATTAGTACCAAGGACGCCCGACGTAGCACCTTGCGTCCTAATTAAGCGTTCACCTTGAACGGTAGATGTTCTACAAACGGTTACTTGCGCTTCAGGAATAAAGAAGCGCTTTCCCGGAGAAGATTGTGTATTGGGGGCACTGAGTGTGAGGTCATATTGATTATCGCTAGTCGGATCGGAAGCAGCGTCGGCAATAGCATCTATTATTCGCCCGTTATCATTCACGCTCTGTGGGTTTGTTGGGTATATAACAAGAGTGTCGTCTTTACTTAACTGACTATTGAACACGACTACGTGCATAGGATTATTAAACGCGTCGCCCACATAGGTGCCACTTTCCTTAATTGGGTAGTAAGAAAGACACCCTAAACTCGAATCGAATGACACAGAATTTGGCACCACATTACGCAGTTCTTTTTCGAGCCGCAAAATAATAAAGCGCGCATCTGAAACAAGGCGGGTACGCTCTGCGCCGGTTATATAGATTTGTGCACTTAAAGAAATCACTTGAGCTACAGATACGCTTATCACACCTAAAATAGTGATCACTAAAATAAGTTCTATTAATGTAAAACCGTGTTGTCGCTGTGCTCGTCGTGGAGACATTAATAGCTCCCTCGATAAGCGCTAAAATTGTAAACTTGGCCGTCTGGTGCCGTAACTGCGATGTCAATACGTTTAAACGTTAGGCCGTCTGTTGGCGTACTGTCGTTTAGGTCACTGTCGTAATCTACCGTTACGGTAAAACCGAAACTGCTATAGTTTCCGCCCACGTCGTTAACTGTGTATCCGTTGTAATCGTCTACATCGTCGTAGTCGTCTTCGTTGGCTTCTTCTGGACCAAGTGTTGTTGAGCAATTTCCTTTGGCATTACAGGTTTCAAATGGCGGGCTTCTGTCACTATTTTCATCATAAGAGCGACTAAGAATATCATTCATTAAAGACTGCCCTAGCTTCGCCGCTTTCACCTGACGAAATGGCTCTGCGGTTTGTTCAGCTTGCGGGACAATAAGCGACAGAACTACGGTTAGGCTAATCGTAAATACAACAATACCAATCACCAGCTCTAACAGGGTAAAGCCGTTCACGCATTTTTTATGTACAGGCAATACAACCCTAGCACGCATAAACTGCCCCTTCGCTTTGTAAACACATGGCAAAGGTATTTATTTGAATTCTACAATTCGTTGAACACGCGATATTTCGCGGCCTGCCAAACCCATCAAACTGAATTTGAGAAAAGCTATCGCCATTTTCATCGGCCGTTTGAAAAGTAAAGTCGGTGCTTGATGCATCGACTACCTGATCGGCATCAAAAGCGGTAGAAAGGGCGTTTGCACAATCGTGGCCAGCGGGAGGGGCAATGATTGTGGCGGTTATTTTCACACAGCTAGTG